>JBFEVX010000058.1:0-22983 GCA_041546685.1 Bacteriovoracaceae bacterium
AAATCTCACCGTCAGATTTTTTTCATCAATTTTATCTCCAGGTTTGAGGTCCCTACCTGCAACTATTAAAGGAACAGTTTTGTAGGAGCTTTTTATGGCCGTTAGATTATCATCATATATGCCTTTCTTGACCATTGAAGATAACAGGCCAAAGAATAGAGCGCCTATTATAAGTAGTGTTTCTGTTTTGTAGAGGGGGTGACTTTTTAATTTTGCGAAGTCCAGCTTCATGATTCTCTCCATATTTTTTTGTGAATGCTCGATGTGCCTTCGGGCGAATATAAATATAGAGGTTTTCTTTTGTTATATTTGAATGAATTTGCCCTCAATGTCAGTCAAGAAATTATTTTTTACTCCTCTATATTGTTTGATGCCAGAGGAGGCCTTTATGTTGATTTTATCCATCCTGTATTTATTATTCTTAAATCTCTTATTGTTACCTTTTATTCATAATTACTATGGTCGTTATTTTGACAATATAAAATTATCACCAAGAGAATTTTATATATTGTTCTTTGGCACGATTTTTCAAATAGGTATTTTGTTTTTTCTTGGAAAAGGGATTGAAGGTATTTACTACGCTCAGATCATGTTTGCTGTTACTGGTGTTCTTTTGTTGGATATGAAATGGCAGATCATTCCAGATTTTTTCAATCTAGCAGGTTTTCTTGCTGTTATCGGTTTGTTACTGGATGAAAAAAGCACTATGCTGGGTCTCCAAAATCTGTTCTATTGCTTGATTCCGATTTTCTTCCTTATTACCAGTCTTTTGTATGAGAAGTTGACAGGTAGAACAGGCTTAGGTCACGGAGATATTAAGCTTCTTATGTGGCTGGTACCAATTGTCGGCACCCTAGGTCTAAAGGCCATTCTTATATCTTTACTACTTGCCATCCCAAAAGCTGTATTTGTGGCCTACAAGAAAGATTCATCTGTACCTTTTGCCTTTGGACCATACCTTATAGCAGGATTTTTTCTCACTAATTCTTTTTTTCACTTTTCGCAATCCTGGTAAAAAACCAGATTTTTTTTCCTGTAAATTAGCCTCAACATCAGCAAGACGCTGAATAAACATCAAGGAGTTGCACATGAACAAAACTAAGAAAAACCTAAAGAAGATCGCTGGACAGAACACTGCTGAGTACCTAGTACTTTTGGTTTTGATTGCAGTTGGTACAATCGGTATCACTTCTTACTTTGGAAAGTCGATTGAACAAAAGATGTCGCAAGTAACATCGGCCATCTCTGGAAATGATGCTGGAGTAGCATCTGCAAGAGCTGCTGCTACAAGTGCTGCTACAGGTGCTGTGACAGAGTTTGAGGCCTCCGGACATGGTATGGACATGAACAAAAACCACAGATATTCAGGTGGTGCTCAATAAGAAATTATAACGCTTAATATGCGCGCAAGAGAAGGGAGCCAGGAAGGCTCCCTTTTTTATTTTCAGTGATTTAACTCACTCATTTTTGTCAATTCCAAACAAAACTAGTTTTTTTTTTCCTGTACTCTCACAATTGGAAATTGACTCCCCTTAAAATTCATCCCGCTGCTGCTACTTACGGAGGATATATGTTGAAGTTGTTGACCATGTTGTTTTTAATTGTTCCGGCGTTGTCACTGGCATCACCTAAAAAAATCAAACTAAAAGTAGGTAAAACCGAGCAAATTAAGCTCAATGCCTTTGCTAAAGAAATTAATCTAAACAAAGATAAAGTGGTCAAGATTCATAGAGGATCAGACAATTCTGTTCTTCTTGTTGAAGCAGTAGGAAAAGGCTCTGTGGCCATGGAAGTGATCAAGGAGAATGGAGAGAAAGACACTTTTGATATCGATATCTCTCCAAAGTCCAGTCAAGGGGCTATAATTGCGGCCATTAAAGAAAAGCTTTCATTGATTTCAACACTTAAAATCAGAACATATAAAGGAAAACTTTATCTTTCAGGTAATATCCGTCAAGCCAGCTCTGTGGCCCTCATTCAAAGTTTAAAGAAAAAATATCCCGGTGTTATCGTTGATGGCACAGAGCGCTCTGTGAGTAGACCGGCGATAGTTGTTGAATCCATCAATAGATCTCTTCGTAAAAATGGAATCAATAGTGTTCAGGCCAGAAGTTATGGTCGTTATATTCACTTGGTCGGTGGTGCTAGAGATAAGTTGGAAAGAGATCTTTCCATGAAGTTGGCAAAAACTATCGACTCTAGAGTTATTGATAGTATGAGTGAGGAAGTTAAAACAGCTCCCTCCGTCAAAATTGATGTCATGTTTGTAGAAGTCTCAAAGTCTGATAAAACTCGATTTGGGCTCAAGGGAGAGCCACTTCCTGATGCTTCAACTTCTCTTGCAACAGGTGTATTAGCACTTAAAAACGGACACACAGGACCTATTTCATGGCAGGTTAGTGATTTAAATTTCTTTTTGGAAATGATTAAAACATCTGGTCGTTCTCGAGTTCTTTCTCAACCGACTCTAGTGTCTAGAAGTGGTGAAAAATCAAAATTTCACAGTGGTGGAACCTTCTATATGGAAAGTGTTCAAAACGTAGATGGCAAAAAAGAAATTGTTGTTACACCAATTGATCATGGGATTGAATTAGAAATTGAATCACATTCAGATCATCTTGGTCAGATATCGGCAAAGATAAAAACTAGTGTAAAGGATATTGTTGAAGCAAAAATAGAAGGCGGGCTTCCTTCATTGGCCGTTAATAAAGTTGATACATCTGTAACTATCAAAGACGGACAATCAATTCTTTTGAGTGGGTTAACTAAGAAACGCGAAACAAAGGAAATGAGTAAAGTGCCTGGTCTTGGCGACATTCCAGTAGTCGGAGAAATGTTTAAATCGAGAAAATTTGAATCTGAAGAAGTTGAATTGGTTGTTCTAGTTACTATGAGTTTGACAAATCCTTCTAATGATAATGTCTCGGCGGCAAAGGGGATCTGGGATCATGCTGGTCGTGACGTCAAGTTCAATATCTTTGACTAAGGAAAATATGAATAACTTAAGTATTGAAATTATCTCTACAGGTAAGAAGTACATTCTTTCTCCTCCTCTGAATATTGGACGAAAAAAAGAATGTAATATTTATCTTGATAACCCAGTTTTGGGAGATAGAGTTATTCAGATTCGATCAAACAAGAATGGGGATCCAGTTGTGTTTGGACCTTCGGGGAAGGTATTAAAAACAGAATCAGTCAGGACATTTGATCTCATTGTTAAAAAACATCAAAAGCTCTGTTTAAATACATTGTTTAGAAGCAGGAAATTCAGACTTTTATTTGTGTTGATGATTTTTTTAACGGCATTTTCATTAGGGCTATCAAGGCAGACTCAAAATATTGAAGAAATATCTTATTACAAATTACAAGTGGGGAAGCTTCAAGAATTTCGATTTGGTAAATATATGGATGAGCTTGATATAACGGCCGATCAGTTGATAGTTGATTTCGAAAGAGAGAACAAAGAAGTTTATCTTGAATTTACCTATTCTGATTTAGACATGGAGAATGAACTTGAAATCATCCATTTAAATAAAAAGATTTACTCAAGTAATGGAAGTAATCCCTGTTTTTTTAAAAAGTGTTCTGTAACCCTAGAGTTGCCTAAGAATAATTCGGGAAATTCAGTTGAGAGGATTAGATTTGTTCATAGAGGACAAAGAAGTAGTTACTTGATTGCTAATCCATTTATCAACTATAAAAGCAGCGCAGATTCCTTGCAGCTTGATAAGATAGAATTAGATATTGAGAGAGCATCAAGGCTTTTGAAGGATTCGCTCATTACATCCTCTAATCTCGTTACAGGTTTAGAGCTGATTTTTTCCATTCAGTCATCACTCAAAAAAATTAACGTGCCAGATTTAGTTATAGAAAGAGTGAATAAACTCAAAGAAGGCTTTGTAGGCCAACATATTCAAAGAGTTGAGTCTATTGAATTTATGGTTTCTAAGAATTTACGGCTTTCTCGATATAAAGAAGCAAAGATTGGATTGCGAGAACTTCTTTCATTAACACTGACTCATGAATATCAGAGAAAACAATGGATCAACAAAAATCTTCAAAATGTAGAATTGTTGATAAAGGAGAGCAAAAATGGAATTTGATAATGAACTTAATCAACTGGATTTCAATCGACCTGAGTCACAAACACTAGCGTTGATTCCATTTGGAGATCAAGATCGAGAAATTGAATTGAATGTAGGAGAAAGTTTCTTCCTTGCTCCAGATGTTTCATTGACATTAGGGGACTTGAATGGAAATTGTTTGCTTGAAACGACAAAAGAGGCGATCGAAGACAATAATATTCTTGTAGACAATATGGTAGTGGGCGAGGTCTTTCACCTTGGGCCGGAAAATATTCTTGAACTCAATGGATTGAAATACAAAATTGCACCGAGAGAAACTCCAGTGATTGTTGAGAATTTGAATCTTGAGTCAAGTCCTGAAGAAAGTGATTCAGAAATTTTTGATGCTGAATTTTCTGAGTATGAACAGCAAGAGTTAAATCTCGATCTTGAAGAAGATTTTAATGATGAATTAGAGGGAAATATAGAATCTAATGACGATTTGAAATTTACTGAGGAACATCATGATGAATTGGATATGGGGTTAGATGAATTTGAAGAGTGGGAGGAGGAGAACCTTCTTGAAGAAGAGAGTTCTCCTGGTTATGACGGGAAGAGACTTCGCATCTATTTGTTCAGTTTTTTACTGGTCACATTTTTTGGCCTCTTTTCCTGGTTTAACTTTTCTAAGCTTGAAAACAAATACTTGAGTAGCATGAACTTTATAACAGATGGCCTTAAGGGAAGAAGTGCTGAACAAGTTGATCTTTTAAAGAAGGATTATCAAAAACTGAAGCTTATGTTTGAACAGCGATTGGCACATGCGCTTGGTGAAATCGAAGAACTAAATAAGAAGAACCAAAAGAAAACAGTTAAGAGGCGCATTAGACCGCGTAAGAAAGTCGCTAAGGTCGCACCTGTGATGAAGAAGGCAGAGCTGCACAAGCCCCTTATCCTCCTATCTGAAAACGACAAGGAGACTATTTTAAAAGAAGTGGAAATTTTAAAACTTGAATCCAGGTTGGACCCTTTTTCAGCAAGAGAAGATCTTATTAACTTAAAATCTGATTTGAATGATAAAGACCTGATAAAGGTAATTGATAATGTTCTTCGCCAGATTTAAGTGCAAAAAAAAGGGGTCCATTCGGACCCCGTCTCTCATGTTTTTGAATTTTATCTCAATCATCCTATTCTTGACTGGGGCCTTTGCCCCGGCAGTGATCCTACTCCTTAGGCACCGCACATGACGCAATCTTCAGGGTTGTCGATAGAGCAGACCATGGCCTCTCTATTCGCTTCTTCCTGAACTTTATCGTCACCTTTGTTCTCAACAGTGAACTGAACTGCATTCACGGCAGCTCTGGTTCTCAGGTAGTACATACCTGTTTTTAGACCAGCTTTCCAAGCATAGAAGTGCATTGAAGAGAGCTTGCCGAAGTTTGGCTCTTCCATATGAACGTTCATACTCATCCCTTGGTCGATATAAGGGTGTCTTGCTTTGGCCAGATCAATGATTGATCTCTGCTTGATTTCCCAAACAGTCTTATACAATTTTTTGAGTTCTTCTGGAATTTCTTCAATTGCTTGAATAGATCCATTTTGAGCGATGATTGCATTTCTCATTTTGTCTGACCATAGTCCTGCTTCAATCAAGTCATTTACAAGATACTTGTTCACTACAGCGAATTCTCCTGAAAGAACGCGTCTTACGTAGATGTTTGAAGTGATAGGCTCGAAACATTCAGTATTCCCTAGAATCTGTGATGTTGAGGCCGTTGGCATTGGAGCAACAAGTAGTGAGTTTCTAAGACCGTGCTCAGCAATTTCTGCTTTAAGTGCATTCCAATCCCAGTGTTTGCCTGATGGAGTGACTCCCCACATATCAAACTGGAGTTGTCCTTGAGATGCTGGTGAGCCTTGATAGGTCTCATATGGTCCTTCAAGTTTCGCAGCATCTTTTGAAGCGGTAAGGGCCGCAAAGTAAATAGTCTCAAAAATTTCGGCATTTAATTCAAGTGCTTCTTGAGATTCGAATGGATATCTCATCTTGATGAAAGTATCAGCAAGTCCTTGTACTCCAAGTCCGATAGGACGATGTCTCATATTTGAGTTTTTCGCCTCTTGAATTGGGTAATAATTGATGTCAATGATTCTATTAAGATTCTGAGTCATTCTGTAAACGACATCAAAAAGCTTTTTGTGATCATAAGTTTTGGTTTTCTCATCAACAAATTTGTTCAGTGCTACTGAGGCCAAGTTACAAACCGCAACTTCGTCAGGAGCGGTGTACTCCATGATTTCTGTACATAGGTTTGATGACTTGATTGTACCAAGATTTTTTTGGTTCGACTTTTCGTTGATTGAGTCTTTGTAAAGCATATAAGGAGATCCTGTTTCGATCTGGCTCTCTAATACTTCAAACCAAAGGTCTTGAGCTCGCATGACTTTTTTCGCCATACCTTTTTCTTCGTATGATGTGTAAAGTTTTTCAAATTCAGCTCCGTAAGTGTCAGATAGACCTGGGCACTCATGTGGGCAGAATAGAGACCACATTCCATCTTCTTCAACTCTTTTCATGAAGAGGTCTGGAATCCATAGCGCATAGAAAAGGTCTCTTGCTCTGGCCTCGTCTTTACCAGTGTTTTTCTTCATTTCAAGGAAGTCAGATACGTCAGCATGCCATGGCTCAAGATAAACGGCAAAAGCACCCTTTCTCTTCCCGCCACCTTGATCAACATATCTTGCGGTGTCGTTAAAAACTTTCAGCATTGGAACGATCCCATTAGATGTTCCATTGGTTCCTTTGATAAAAGAACCTTTTGCTCTGATGTTGTGGATGTTGATTCCGATACCACCAGCACTTTGGGAAATCAAAGCTGTATCTTTCAGGGTCTCGTAAATCCCTTCAATAGAGTCGTCTTTCATATGTACTAGAAAGCAACTTGAAAGCTGAGGCTTGTTGGTTCCCGAGTTGAATAGTGTAGGGGATGCGTGAGTGAAAAACTTCTGGCTCATTAGATCATAAGTTTCCAAAGCTGCATCGATATCATTCATGTGCATACCGACAGAAACTCTTAGGAGCATTTGACCTGGTCTTTCGACAATCTTGCCTTCCATTTTAAGTAGGTACGATCTTTCTAGAGTTTTGAAACCGAAGTAGTCGTATCCAAAGTCACGCTTGTCTACGAGGGCCTTGTCCAGTCTTTCCGCATTGTCCATTACGGTTTGATAAAGTTCTTCCGAAATAAGTGGTGAATGCTCACCAGTTTTCGAATTAACATAATTGAACATGGCCTTGATATTTTCAGAGAAACATCCTCGAGTTTCCTTGTGTAGATTGGAAACGGCAATTCTACCGGCGAGGGTAGAATAGTCCGGGTGTTTTGTTGAAAGGTACGCTGCAGTTTCTGCTGCAAGTTGATCTAGTTCACGAGTGGTGATTCCATCATAAATCCCCTCGATCACTTTCTTTGCAATTTGGGATGGATCTACGTGCTCTGTATTGAGATCGTGGCTCAATCTTTCGATCCTCTCCGTAATTTTGTCAAACTTAATGGGTTCTCTTTCCCCTGAACGTGTAATGACGTACATGTCTCTGCTCCTGTGTGTGTAAGTCTTTTATTCCTTAAAAGTCAGCGTCTAATGTAAATACTTGTGAGTTCTTTTCGCCCATAACCCCGGCTTTTTGATATTCAGAAACTCGTTTCTCAAAGAAGTTGGTTTTACCTTCAAGTGAGATAAGCTCCATCCAATCAAATGGGTTCTTGGCATTGTAGTGCTTCTCACAACCAAGTCTTTGCAGCCAATGGTCAGCAACAAACTCAATGTACTGACTCATGAGAATGGAGTTCATTCCAATGAGTGAAACCGGAAGTGCTTCAAGAATGAATTCTTTTTCGATTTCTACAGCTTCAGTTATGAGAGCGGTGATTTCGTCTTTGCTCAGTTTTTCTTCCTGAGAAAGATGATCGTGTAGTAGACAGGCAAATTCACAGTGTAGACCTTCGTCTCTACTGATGAATTCGTTTGAAGTACATAGTCCTGGCATCAACCCTCTTTTCTTGAGCCAATAAATGGCACAGAAAGAACCAGAGAAGAAGATTCCTTCGATAGCAGCAAATGCAATAAGCCTGCTGGCAAACTTCTTGTCAGAGCGGATCCATTTCATGGCCCATTCAGCTTTCTTGGCTACACACTCGAGAGTTTCGACAGCTCTAAAAAGCTTGTCTTTCTCTTTTGAGTCTTTCACATATGTATCAATGAGAAGTGAGTAAGTTTCTGAATGGATGTTTTCCATGGCGATTTGAAACCCATAGAAGCATCTGGCTTCAGGGATCTGAACTTCATTGAAAAATCTCATAGCGAGGTTTTCATTTACAATTCCATCACTGGCAGCAAAGAAGGCCAGAACGTGTGAAATGAAGTGTTTCTCGTCAGCTGTGAGTTTTTCCCAGTCTGGTTTGTCACTTTCTAAGTCGATTTCTTCAGCGGTCCAGAACACTGCCATGTGCTTTTTATACATCTCCCAGATGTCATGATACTTGATTGGGAATACGACGAAACGATCTTCGTTTGGTGATAGAATTGGATCCATCAAATGCCTCCTTGAATGTCTTCCTGACTCGTGCCTTTTGTGGCGCTAACTTCCAGGTTGTTGTGTGTTTTGTGTGTGTCTAAATTAGGTGATAAAGTTCCCCGCGTTTAAATCTAAACGATTTATCCGAGCTTTTCTTTTTTGGTTTTTTCCCTTTCGGGCGACTTTTAAAAGTCATCAAAGAAGAAAGTTAAAGAACTTTATTTCCTAAGAAAAATACTAGGGCCGATGATGGTTTGTTTCAACTGAAAAAATCAGGATACTAATCAAATTGTGAGAAAATTATTAGATAATAATCGTCAATTATAAACTTTACAACGCTCATTATGCCGATGAATAAAGGCTCTTGAGAGTTGTCAAACAAAAGCGAATAAGAAATTTTTCAATCTAAAAGTTCCTTACATTTTGTGGAAAACGTGCATAAAACGCGATGTGTTTAAAGGGAAAATCTAATTTAACACTGTGCGCTTATACAATATATAGGTAGGCCAAGCGAAAATGAGCCCCTACATATGGTGTGGAGAGTGCTCAATTTTTGTTGAAAGTTGGATTTTTTAAGAAAAACGAATGATTTTTGAGTGTCTTTAAAAAGTTTGGACCTCTTCCATCACTTGATAGAGTTCGCCACCGCTACCAATACCACATGTGCAAGCGTGATTGACAACGATTCCATCTTTTACAGCTATAAGTTCTGGTCTGATTTTAGAGTCATCAAGATCTTTATCAATTTTATTCGCAAGGAGATAACGACCAAGTACATCACCCTTTTTAAAATGTTCACCTGGTGACTTTATAAATTCAAACAGGCCACCGTGTTTTGAGAAATAAGTTTTATAGTCTGAAAGAAGGCTCCAGTACTGCTTTTTTGGCCTTTCAAATTTCACATCTTCTTCAAGTTGTCCTCTTAGAAAGAGAAAGTGAAGAAGTCTCCCAGAATCAACAAGAGCATCTTCTGTTGAAATTTTTTCTTCTGAACCTAATTCTACTGTATAGGATTCAAATTCAATTGGAAGCTCTCTTCCTTGAATCATCATTTCCTCTCTAAGTTTTACCCAGGGCATGAAGCATGCTTCATCCATAGCTCCTGCAAATTCATTAGGGATTGAGAGGTTGAATGGGAATGAAAGGTCTGCGACACGATCACGCTCGTATTCAGCACTATATATGTAACGTATGGCAACTGGTCCTGTATGTAAGTCGAGAACAAAGTCGGCCTCTGAGGCGAGCTTTTGGAGTTGTAAATTGAGAAAACTATTATGGCGTGGTCCTCTTTCCAGATACAGTTTCTTTTCGTGAGCGATCAGCATGTCATGAATAACTTTCTTATAGCTTTTTTTAAGTTCTTCCCAAGGTCTGTCGAGGTTGGCCTTGACAAAATTTTTAAGTGAGAAGTTTACTTCGTCTTCTTTTAATTTCATCAAGTCAATGTAGTTTCTATTCCAGTTATTGCCTGTGAGGGGATTAAATCGTCCTTGAGTGTGACCACCTTGACGATTATTTGTAGCAAATGGGTTTGCCATTGGAACAAAGATGATTTTGCCTTTGAAAGGATGTGCTTTCAGATGTTTCATCATTTCATAAATGACAATATTGCCTTGAAGTTCCGCCCCATGGACTGATGCTTGTACATAAGTAGTTGGCCCCGGTCTTCCTGAGTCAAACGTTAGAACGTTTAAATTAAGTTCTGTGCCTGCCGGCATCTCGTGGATAGGTATTTGGGTTTCTTGAATTTGAAGTGCCATATAACGCCCTATACGAGCCAGGAAGCAGCGGTTTCAATACCTCTCATGACTTCTAGCTGACCGTCCTTAATTATGGTCTCTGCAGGAAGATTATGACAAAGAAAAAAGGGCATGGACTCTGTAAAGCCATAGGCCATGGTTTTTTTAAAGACTAACCAGTCACCAGGTTCAATATCACTTGGAAGATTGAAGGAGCCCAACACGTCGAGAGCAGTGCACAATGGACCATGAACAAAGTAATTTGAGTTCTCTTCTTTTGATTGTCTGAACAGTTCGCACGGAAATGCCTGATTGGTAATAGCTGGTCTGACCAAGTGATTGATACCACCGTCAGTCACAAGTAGTTCTCTGCCTCTGGTGCTTTTTCTATCAATAACCTGAGTACAATAGACGCCAAAATTACCTACAGCATAGCGACCTAGCTCCATCCAGATTTCGGGAACTGCAAATCGCTCTTTAATACTTTTGAGCTCATGGGCGACATCTGCAAACTGAAGGGGTAGCTGATTTTCTTCATAATCGAGTCCAAGGCCTCCACCTAGGTCGAGAACCTGGAGATCAATACCAAGTTCATTTGAAACTTCGACAAGTTTTTCTGCAATCGTTGACCAAATTGTACCGAGACGTTTGGCGTCCAGAATATTTCCCCATTGGAAGCAGTGAAAGCCACGAATGTTGAGGCCTTTCATAGATGTCACTTCTGAGTGAATCCAACAGTCGGGCTCCATGCCAAAGGCAGTGATCTCGTCACCCCCGAGTACACTTTTCCCTTCTTTCCAAGGGAGTTGTACCCTAAGGAGCACATCGATTTTAACATTTTTTTCTAGTGCGATTTCATTGAGCCATTGTGCTTGATTCGGGCTTTCAAGAACAACGGTCTTGATTCCGTGATCAATTAATGAGCGCAGATATTTTCTGGACTTTGAAGGTCCAGTGCTAAGCATGTTTGAAGGGTCAAAACCTGCATTGAGGGCATGATTCATTTCACCTTGTGCTGAAACATCAATTCCAAAACCATTTCGTCTGAATGTTTTTAAAACTTCAGAGAGCGGATTGGCCTTAGTCGCGTACCAGAGCTTCACACCTTGAGGTATTGAATCTTGCATGGACTTCAAATGCGCATCGAGAGCATCCAGGTCATAGCAAAAGAAACTGCAGTCGAAGCGTTCCATCAGCGTCTGCAGTTTGTCCCTGTGAGTGAAGCTCCAAGTGGTCATCTTAGAAATGATTCCAATTCAAGTGATGCGTCAGATTTTTCATCTCTATATTTGATGATCAAAGCACAGTTCATTTGAAAATTTTGCTCTTTTGCCCATGGGAGTTTTTCAGGATTAACTGGTCTTGTTCCTGGAACAACAACAGCATTTTCAGGAATCGCTTCACCTGGATTGAGTTGTCTTTCGTTTACACAGTCATAGACGGGCACACCTTTAGAAAGAATACATCCTGGGGCGATTACTGCTCTTCTCATCACTTGAATTCCTTCGACAATCACAGAACCGGCACCAATGAAAGCATCGTCTTCAATGATGACTGGTGCGAGACCAACTGGTTCAAGAACACCACCAATCTGAACACCAGCACTCAAGTGAACGCGTTTTCCAATTTGGGCACAGCTTCCAACCAAAGCATGGGAGTCAACCATTGAGCCTTCGTCAACGTAAGCTCCTACATTGATGTATGCTGGTGGCATAATGATGACACCTTTGGCGACGTAAGATCCTCTTCTCACTGAGGACCCGCCTGGAACAAGTCTGACTCCACGCTCTGGAGTAAATTGTTGCGGCATCAAATTATGTTTGTCGACAAAGCCGTTTTGCTCGATCAGTTCTCCGGCCTTGAAAGCTTCAAGAATGGCCTGTTTGACTTCAACGTTGGCCTTCCATACTCCGTCAACTTTCTCAGCAGAGCGAAGTGTTCCGGACTCTAGTTGTTCAAATACTTTTTCCCAATTACTCATTTTAAATCCTTTTATCAGCTATTTTTTTGAAACCACTCTGATACACGAGTTTGTGCTGTCGTAAGTGGAGTCATGTCTCTGAGGTCTTCTGCAGTCAGAGGAGCTCTAAGTGTGTTCGTCTTGATTGTACCTTTTTGGGCCATAAGGGCCTTGACTGGAATAGGGTTGCTTGCCACGAAAAGGGAGTCACTGCATTCCTGCCATAGTTTGGCATCATCCAGTCTTCCTTCAAGGGTCATGTCTACATAAAGATGTGTTTCTCTCGGCCATACGTTTGAAGCGACAGAAACCAGTCCTTTGCAGTTGTGTGGAGCAAAGTCTGGAAGCATTCCATCGTCGCCGGAGTAAACTCTCCCTTCACCAGCTGATGCTACATATTTTTGAAAATGTTCTACGTTTCCTGATGTTTCTTTAACGGCCCAAAAACGTGGGTGAGTGTTAAGTCTTTTCACTGCTTCAAAGCTTAAAGAAGTTCCAGTTCTTCCAGGAACGTTATAGAGCATGACTGGACGAGTGGAATTGTCCATCAGTGCTTTGAACCACTGATATTGCCCTTCATCTCCTGGTTTTGCGTAGAGTGGAGTCACCATTAAATAAGCATCAAGTGGTAATGTCTCGAGATATTTTACCCATTTTACAGTCTGTTCAAGGTTGATGCCACCGACTCCACACATGATTGGAGCATTCAGTTTTAACCCGACAGTGAAGTCGAGAATTTTTTGCATTTCTTCTTGGTTTAAGTTGAGCGCTTCTCCTGTACTCCCAAGAATGAGAATTCCATTTTTTGCTTCTTCCTGTTCCTTGAGAAGAGCTTCTAGTGAAACGTAATCTACGTCTCCATTATCAAGCATTGGTGTGATGACTGCCGTCCATAGTGGGTATTCATTCAAATTCATTTTTCCCTCTCAGTTACTGAAGATTTTATCTTGTATATAGGTTTGAAAGTCATTGAGTCCTTTTGGGAAATAACCTGCAAGAGATTTTTCAGCTGCCCAAAGGGCGCCTTCTGCAAATATTTTCCTGTCCAGTGCCTCATGTCTGATTGTCATTCTTTCTGTTTCTGTTTCAAGTGTCAGGGTATGGTCACCAACAACATCACCAGTTCGTTCTGAAGTGATTTCATTAGGTAAACCAAGCCAGTCTGCCCAACTAAGTGCTGTTCCACTTGGAGCATCTAGTTTTTTTGTATGATGGACTTCATGGATGTGAAACTTGAAGTCCTTGAATAGTTCAGCTGCTTTAGAAAGACTCATGATCATTTGTTTCATGAGGTTCATACCAAGTGAAAAGTTGTGGGCCTTGACCCAGGCAACATTGTTCTTGATTAGTTGGTCAGAAATGTCAAAAGGCCATTCAAATCCAGTCGAACCTGTGATGACTGGAATTTTTGATTCGACCAGCATTGGGATTAATTCCCTGAACGGTTCGCCAGGTAGAAATGAAATGATCACATCGTGTCCTTGAAGTTTTTCAAGTGTAGGGGGATTTGATGTATCAAAGACAGTCAATTCACCTTCGTGAATCTCAGCTACTTTTCCGCCTGTTTTACCCTTTCCAAGGAGTGCTATTTTCATTTATCAACCTATGAATCTTGTATGGAGACGATCAATGGCCTCTCCAGCGCGTTGTTCATCAACCAGGAAACAGAAGTTGTGCTTGGATGCTCCAAGACAAATCATTCTGACATTGATGTCTCCAAGAGCATTGAAGATATCCGCCGCCAGTCCCGGTGTGTGATTGATATTATTACCGATCAGTGAAACGAGTGACAAATCTTCTTCGACCAGGACTTCACCTAGTGTTCCAAGGTCTTCGAGGAGAGTTCTATTGAGAAGAGTTGAGTCATCTACTGTCAAAGATACTGAAATCTCTGATGTGGTGATACTGTCAACTGATACTCTGTGTTGATTGAACATCTTGAACACGTCGAACAAAAATCCATGGGCATGGAGCATGTTTGGGTTTTTGAGTGTCAAAAGTGTTTGATCTTTTCTTACGGCCATCGCTCTAATTAAAGGTCTTTCTTCTGGATCTTTGATGATCCAAGTACCTTCTTTTTCTGGCTCATAGCTCGAACCTACAAATACTGGAATGTCGCCCCACATAGCTGGTAGGAGAGTTGTGGGGTGTAGAACTTTTGCTCCAAATGTTGCCAGCTCGGCCGCCTCTTGAAAGCTGATGACATTGATTGGCCTGGCATTTTTGCATAGCCTGGGGTCAGTTGTCGCAATACCTGCAACGTCTGTCCATATTTCCAGTTTTTCCGCCCCCAGGGCATAGGCGAGAATAGCAGCTGAATAATCACTTCCACCTCTACCAAGAGTGGTCGTAGCTCCATCTGCATCTCTCCCTATAAATCCCTGGGTGACAAAAACCCGACCAGCATATTTAACATCCAGGAGATGCTGATCGGTCAATTTTTTAATCATTTCGAACTGTGGTTCCGCTTTACCGAAGACACTGTCAGTTCTCATGACAGTTCTAACGTCAAAACAAGAAACTTCGGTATCTTCTCTGACTTGATTTAGACATTCTGTAAAAAGTCTTGAAGACATTCTTTCGCCTAGGCTGAATAAACTGTCACATGCCTTTGGAGATGCTTCCTTGAGAAGATTCATACCTCTTACAAGTGTTTTGAGTTCTTTAAAAAGTTCATCAAGATCGTCTATACATGCCTGTGGGACTTCCAGGTCATGGGCGATTTGCATATGATTGTCGATGATCTTTTGAATCGTGGCCTTACAACCTTCCCAGGTAGAAGTCGTTACCATTTGAGAAAGCTCAACAAGAATGTTGGTTGTTCCAGAAGTTGCTGAAACGACTACTATACTTGAGTTTCGAAGCTTGGCGACATTAGCGCTTCTGCGCATCGCCACGGCGTCTGCCATTGATGTTCCACCGAATTTAGATACTACGATACCCTGACTCATTTTGATCTCCGATCTTTTAGTAAAGTTAAAAAGTCAAATGTTTGGGAAGACGTGATTCGGTGAGTGAATACAGACTAGTTCCTAAAGCTCTCCACGAAAGTCGTGACAGTCTCAGGGGATTCAGCCCCAGAAACCAGCAAATGGTGTGTCGGTACACCTTTCACTTCGGCGGTTATCTCCTTTGCTGAGCTTCGTCGGGATCCGACTCCCTCTGATCAGCTATCTAGTAACCGCACCTCTTCAGGTCTTCTTACGTCAACTTTATATAAAACAGTTACGGTCTGCAAATATTTTTCTTGTGATTTTGATATTTCGATGCTCATTTTATGTAAAAAATATCCGGTTTTGACGGATTTTGGAGGAAATATACTTATGAAAGTAGGATTTATTGGCTGGAGAGGAATGGTTGGTAGTGTTCTCATGGACCGTATGGTTGCCGAGGGGGACTTTGGTCATTTCGATTCAACGTTCTTTACCACCAGTCAAAAAGGGCAAGCTGCCCCGACTTATACAAATAAAATGTCAGACAACACTCTTCAGGATGCCAATGACATTGATGCTTTGACGGCCATGGATGTTCTCGTCAGTTGTCAGGGCGGTGATTATACAAAAGACATTCACCCTAAACTTAGGGCCGCTGGTTGGAAGGGGTATTGGATCGATGCTGCTTCAGCTCTAAGATTGAGTGAGGACTCACTTATCTGTCTTGATCCGGTAAATGGTGAACTTCTTCAAAAAGGAATTGAAGGAGGGGTGAAAGACTTTATTGGTGGGAATTGTACAGTTTCGTTGATGTTGATGGCGCTAGGTGGTCTCTTTAAAGAAGATTTAATTGAGTGGGTGAATTCTCATACTTATCAAGCTGCTTCTGGAGGCGGAGCTCGGCACATGAAGGAATTGATCAAAGGGATGGGGAGTATTTATGGCACTGTAGCCGTTGACCTTGATAATCCAGCTGCCAGTATTCTTGATATAGATAAGAAAGTTGTTGAGCACATGAGAGGTGGAGACTATGACTCTACTTTGTTTGGAGCGCCGTTAGCTGGTTCTTTGATTCCATGGATTGATACAGCTGTTGAAAATGGTCAAACACGTGAAGAATGGAAAGGTGTGACAGAAACCAATAAAATTCTTGGCACAACAAAGACCATCCCGGTTGATGGGACTTGTGTTCGAGTCGGTGCAATGAGGTGTCACTCTCAAGCCTTTACAATTAAGCTTAAAAAGTCAGTTGATCTTTCAACTGTTACTCAGATCATTGGTACTGCAAATGATTGGGTTAAAGTAGTTCCGAATGAAAAAGAGCAGACATTGAAGGATTTGACTCCAACTGCTGTAACGGGACAATTACACATCCCCGTTGGGAGAATTAGGAATATGAATCTCGGTAATGACTTCATTAATGCATTCTCGGTAGGGGATCAATTGCTTTGGGGGGCTGCTGAGCCACTTAGAAGAATGCTTATGATGGTCAAAGACGGAGGAAAGTATTAATTCCTGGTTTGTCTGGAAATCAATATGTTTAGTGCTGGTCTGGACCATGCCTCTTGGGCTAGCACTCTTTTATGGCGGCATGGTTCGTAAGAAAAATGCTGTCGCCACTCTTTATAAAACTCTTGCAACGACATTTTTTGTTTCATTAGGTTGGATAGGTATTGGTCACAGCCTTGCTTTCGCCAAGTCAGGAAATGTATTTATCGGTAATCTTGATCATATTTTTGCTGCTGAAGTTTTCAGTTCTAATGATTTGTCTGGTGGTAAATATATAGAATTCCTCTTTCAGATGGGATTTGCTGTGTTGGCACCATCTATTATGATTGGTTCTATTGTGGAAAGAGTGAATTTACACTTTTGGTTGGTGTATTCTTTTTTGTGGTCATTGACCGTTTATTCACCTGTGGCCTTCTGGACTTGGAATGAAACAGGTTTTTTGCATACTATGGGAGTATTCGATTTTGCTGGAGGTAATGTTGTACACATGACATCGGGTTTTTCCGCTGTAACTCTGGCCATTTTATTAGGTCGTAGAAAAGATTTTTTTGGTTTTCGAAAGAGTTTTAATCTTCCCATGGTGTTTGTAGGGACAGTTATTCTTTGGATAGGATGGTTTGGCTTCAATGGAGGATCATCTACTGCCAGTGAAATAGAATTGTTTCTAGTGCTTGGGAATACATTTTTCTGTGTTGCAGGGACATTTGTCGGATGGTTCATCATCGATATGCTCTATACCCCGCATAGACCAACACTACTTGGAGGAATGGTTTCTGTAGTGGCAGGACTGGTCTCGGTTACACCTGCGGCAAATATGTTGACTAATGGTGAAGCAATCATTCTTGGCCTTGTGACTGGTGTTCTCTGTCACATTTCACTTCGTTACTACCGAGCGTTTGGTAGGATTGACGATTCTCTTGAAGTTTTTGTTACACATGGGGTCTCTGCAGTAATAGGCGCAATCGGAGTTGCCATCTTTTCTGAAAAGGTTTCTCTTGGAACAAATTTGATTGGTGTAATCGTGACGATGACATGGTCTGTTTTGCTTTCAATCGTACTATTTAAATTGATTTCGTTGTTTATTTCTCCACGAGTAAGTTCTGAGAAGGAAACTACAGGGCTTGATAAAACATTTCATGGAGAGGATGTTATTTTTTTAGAAGATCAATAATGTTCTCTTAGCCAGTATTCTAGAACCAAAAGATTATAAATTTTGAAAGGGTTACAGTTTTCATTCTCGAAAAGTCTGACAACACTTGATTTGAAATTTCTTTCATCAAAAATTTTACTTGATAAAAGTCCATCCATTAACGAGTCTCTTGCAAAAGTATTTAGTTCATTCTTAAACCATTGTTGATATGGGGGATGAAATGGACTTTTGTTCTTGAGAAGTTTTCGCGGCATTTTTATTTTCAAATAGTTTCGCAAATGGGGTTTGTTATTAATTAATTTGAATTTCTCTTTTCCAGGAATAGTGAAACATTTAGAAACAAGCCCGTTGGATAGATAGGGTACTCGTGCTTCAAGCCCAAATGAACTGCTTGCGTGGTCTACTTTATAAAGATTGTTATCGGCAAGCCATGTCTTCATGTCTGCATACATGAGTGCATTAATTTTATCTTCCTTGAAATAATCATTCCCTTTCTCAAAAGCTTGAATAAATTCTTCAAAAACAGAGTTAAAAGATATTTCATCTCCGGTTAAGAGAGATATCTGCTCAGGATGAAAAACATTTCTCCAGAAAAAGTGAGCATATTCATTCGATACGTTTATTCCTGAAAGAAATTTGTTGGTCTTATAGTCAATTCCTATCTTCGTATCGTTGATGTTGTTTAGAGGGAGACTTATCTGCGATAAGAAGTTTCGAATAGGCATTGGCAAATTTGTGATCTTTTCATGTATCCATGTAGCAGTGAATGTTTGATATCCGCAAAATATCTCATCAGCACCATCTCCAGAAAGCATATATTTGGATTTTTTATTTTTTTTGATCCATTTGTTCAGATGCCAAAGAGGGTAATGACCAGGGTCTGCTAGTGGTGCTGGAAGACTTTTACAAAAGTCAGCAAAGCTGTGAATAAAATCTTTGTGAGTGAATGCTGTTTTAAATAGTTTTAGTCCTAAGTGAGTGGATACATCTTGTGCTTTATCCAGCTCTGAATAGTCTTCCTCAGTAAAGTGAACATGAAATAGCTCGGGGGAGAGTGATTGAGAACACAAGGCGAGATTTGAACTGTCCATTCCTCCAGAGAAGTAAATACCATGCTCCCTCTTTCCAAGTCTCGTTTGATCCTTGATGGAATTTTCCATCGCTTCCTTCAAGTTAGAACCTGATCCCGAGTGAATGTCAGCATATTGAATAGATGTAAATGTTTTTTCGTCAATATTATAAGTAAGCTGATGTCCAGGAATAACCTTTTTTATTTCTGTGTATAAATGAGACTCACCGGGGATATAGTTGAAGGCCAGATATTTGGAAATAGCAAGGCAATCAATCTTTTTCTCTATTAATGGGAAAAGTGCTCTGGCGTCACTCGACCATGCAAACAGCTCGTGATTGTTTACATAATATAGTGGTTTGATACCGAATCGGTCCCTGATAAGGGTGATGTTGTCTTTTGTCGTGAGTGAGAATGCAAACATTCCATCAAGTCTAGCGATGTCACCTTTTTGCTTCAGAAATTGCGCGAGATGGTATGTGTCTGATGTTTCGTCTGACCATGAACTGTTGATGCTGTGGAAGTTGTAGATTTCGCCGTTGTAACAGAGCCATTGATTTTCTGAAGTTTGTATTGGCTGGGCGCCCTCTTGACCCCCTCGAATCTCTAATCTGGCTGCTGCGATACCACCATTCGGCAAGAAGATTTGTGACCAGCTGTCTGGTCCTCTTGCTTCCAATATCGGCCTGGCGTAAGCAAGGGACTCCTCTGTCTTGTTTGTATTTGATTCTTTTTTGAATATGATTCCAAAAAAACCACACATTCTAGAGGCCTTTGAATTTTCGTGGTTTGTAACCTAGTTTTAACGCTTCTGTAGAGTCAAAAGGTTCGTGTGAACTAAGGTTTTTCAATTGTGTTTTTAACTCAAAATTGGGGAAGATGAAAGATACGACTCTCGCTAAAAATTGAATTATAGATAATGGGAGAGGGATGATAAGTCTAGGTGAGGAAAAATCATCGCAAAGGTCTTTTATTACTTGATAAGAGCTTATTGGTCCTGGGTTAGAACATACCAGTTCCTTATTGATGAAATTTTCGTTTTTGATAATTTCAAGTATGAAGCTTGCCAGATCTTTCATGTGGACCGGTTGTATTTTATGCTCAATTGGTGGTGATGGAATAATTGGGAGCCAACGCAGTTTTCTTTGAAGTGCATATAGGTTGCCTCTGTCATAATCTCCATAAAGCAAAGAAGGTCTAAGGATCATATAGGGAGAATTTGATTCCCTGATCATATTTTCGCATACAATTTTAGAATGAGCATATGCACCAGTTTGTGTTAAGACTGATACCGAGCTGATAAAAACGATAGGTGTTCCCTGTGGATGATGTTTAAGATAATTTTTCAGATTGGAGACGTTGATTTGCTCGATCTCCTTATCGCTACCTTTGTTACTTCCTATAAAATAAACAACAGCGTCAAGATTCTTTAGAAGTTCTGTGTCTTTAGGAATGCCTCGAAGAATGGGGTGAAAAGTTATGTTTCCTTTATCTTTGGTTTTTGATCTTTGAAAACCCAAGATTTGAAGCATAGGATTGTTCTTTGAAAGATCAATGATATTTTTTGCTAGTGCTGATCCAGAACCAATCAAGCCGATTTTTTTCACCATTTCATAATTTCCTTCATGTGTTTGGCCATCCATGCTGGATTTGTGTAGTAACTTCTGTAAGCGTAATCTCTAAGTTCAACTAGTCGGGCAGGTGAAAGATAGTCATTTTTGATAATAGGTTTATATTCAGTGAAATGGTTCCAGTCTTTGGTCAAAAGTCTATGCTTGAATTTCTCAAAAACAGGAGTCCCAGGGTATGGTGTCAGTAAACAAAACTGTGCCCCAAGGGTATTTAGTTTTTTGGCGTATTTGACATTGTTCTTAATTGTGTCTTCATTATCAAATGGAAGTCCGATTATATAAAAAGCAGATACCTTGATTCCCCTTTTATGGGCCTCTTGAATGATCTCTTCTTGATGTTCAATACGGTCTGGTTTTCGGCCGATTGATGTTAATCCTTTTTCAGAGTAACTTTCTATACCAAGATTGATATGTTTGAGACCAGCGTCGGCCATCACTTCCAGAATTTTTTTATCGAGAAGGTCCGTTCTTGTTTCTATTGAAAAATTGAAATTGATTTTGTGCCTGATGATATTTTTACAAAGCTCTTCAACGTAACTTTTATTGATCGTAAAGACTAAGTCTCTGAAGACAATGTTTTTGATGTTGTAGTTGTTTATAAGTGTTCTAATTTCACTTATAGCACTTTCGATTGATCTATATCTGATTTTTTGACCCTGTTGAGGCATATAATTGCAGTATTCACAATTATAAGGACATCCTCTGGTTAGTGCCATTGGGAGTGCTGTTCCTCCAGGAAGAAAAGGGCGATAACTGAATTCTTCGTAGTTGAAATATTCCCATAGAGGATAGGGGAGATCGTCGAGATTTTCAAATTGACCGTATTTAACTCCAGTTTCTAGTTGTTCTCCAGTTGCAAGTTTTGTGAATGCATTTTCAGGCTCACCGTCGAGTAAAACCATGTCGGCCAAATCTTCATACAGCTCAGGACGCTCTTTTGGAAATGTTCCAAAGACAATTATTTTTGTCCTATGATCTAGGTTTCTGAGTACGGCCAGATCGCTTAAGTCCTTGCTGAGTGAGGGCATACCTGCATGGAAAAAGATAAAATCAGCTCTTCGTACATCTCTAGCATCATCAACGTTCTGACAAAAATGAACTTCGTGCCCACGGGATTTGAATATGGATATTCCGTACACAACTGAAAGTGCCGGCATTTTAACAGAACGATGTTTGAGTCTGGTATATAGTTTTCCAACAAGGCCTCCAATTTCAGTAATCGAACCAAAACCACCTGTGACACTTTTATCAACTGGGGGATTGTGGGGATTGTCATAAAAAACAATTCTCATCTGATCATTGCTCCTGGCTGCTTTGCTTGTTCAAAACGAATCCTGAAGCTAATGAGCTGACAAAGTAAATTGAAAATGCGTAGCTTACATGAATGGCCTTATCTATTCCTGTTTTTGTAAGTAGGGCGAACAGAATGTAACTGACCATGCTGATGAACAGAACAACCCGTTCAGGTCTCAACAGTGCAACTGTTCTAAAAATTGCTTTGATTAGATTTAGAGTATCTTTGATGGGATGAAACTTGGATTTTCCGATACGTGGGTTATATGTTGTTCTGATGTATTTGACTCTGTGTCCTCTTACAAGAAAACTCAGTGTCATTGTGGTAACGCAACTGAAACCATCAGGGATCATGTCAACATAGTTCATTAAGACCTGTCTTCTCATTGTTTTCAGACCTGTGTTGAGATCTGGGATGTATTGACAGGCAAGTAGGCTAGCGAGAAGTCTCAAGCAAAATTTAACAGCTATCCTTAGCCAAATAAGTGAGCCATGGTCTGTGTTTCTTGCACCGTTTATCTGATCATGATGCTCGCGCCACTCGAGCATTTTAGGGATATCGTCAGTTTCATATGTTGCATCTGCATCGAGGAAGACGACAAATTCGCCTTTGGATGCCTTGATGCCGCGTTTTCGAGCATTTCCTGCTCCTATATTGATTTCACCTGGAAGAAGACGAACTCCCATTTGAGAGGCGATTTCTTTTGATCTGTCTGTGCTACCATCGTCGACTACAATAATTTCATAGGACTCATTAAGTGAGAGCATTGATTTTCTAATGCTCTCAATGACTACCGGTAACGAACTTTCTTCGTTGTAAACAGGAAGTATAATCGAGACAGCAGGCGTGTCGTAGTTTTCCATCTTGGAAGATGCCTTTTTACATCAATAGTTGGATAATATTATATACCAAAATAGGTGGGATTTAGAATTTTGTATAGGGTAGTAGTTAGCTCAGGTAATCTTCTAACGTGATTTTTTCATCAGGATTTGAAGTCTTTTTGCGATCAATATACTCTCTGGCCCATATCTCTAGAGAGAGAAGAGTGAATATTCTGT
>JBFEVX010000161.1:0-6642 GCA_041546685.1 Bacteriovoracaceae bacterium
AAGGCTAAAACACATATTAATGGCAAAAAAACCTCCGCTATAAAGCGGAGGCATTTAATAAATAACTTATGTCTGATGGATTTACTTGGCGATAGATTCAGCCATCTTTGGTACAAAAGTGGCCTCTTCTAGAAAAGAGAACAGCTTGGCTTCGTAGCGCTTATTGTACTCGGTAAAACTGATCAGCTCTTTTCTGTCTTCATCATAAACTTTCATGAAAGCTGTTTTCCAACATGTGCCCCATGTAACAATACTTGGGTTTTGAAAGATTTCATTATCATTCATGGCCTTTTCCAAATTGTAGTTTGGAATCAAGTGGCTTAGGTGGTGAAGATGGTGAAAACCGATATTCCCAGTAAACCACTGCATAACCTTATTCATTTTGAAGTAACTGCAACCTTCCATAGCAGCATCAAAATAATCCCATTTCTCATGTCTTTCCCAGTAAACGTCTTCATACTGATGTTGAACATAGAACAACCATGTTCCAGTGAACTGAGCAACAACAGTCGCAGGAATCTGAATCATGAGAAATGCTTTCCATCCAATAGCATAAACAAGTGTACCAATGATTAATGCCAAAACAGCATTACAGATGTGAACACTCTTTCTTCCTTTGGCGTCATCTCTTTTGGCCGTAAATCTGAACCTAAATTGAAAAAGATAAATTGGACCAATAACGAAAGTCACAAAGAAATTTCTATAAAGCCTGTAACCAAGCTTTTCCTTCCAGCTCATATTCGAATACTCTTGTGCTGTTACAGTCCAGACATCTCCCCTTCCTCTTCTATCAAGGTCTCCAGAAGTCTGGTGGTGAGCAGCGTGGTCCGCTGTCCATTGCTCATACGGAGTAAACGCCAAAAAGCCAGTAATATATCCAACAATTGTTCTGAGTTTTTTTGATTTGAAAAACGAGCCATGCCCACAATCGTGCATGATGATGAAACTTCTCACCATAAAGCCAGCGTTCAACAAACAGAAAAAGAGTGTCAGCCAATAGGAAACTTCAAGTGATCTATAAGCAAGATACCAAGTTGCAAAATATGGAATCAAAGTGTTGGCCACTTGCCACCAACTTTTGCGATGGTCCGCTTCCATATATGGTCGGACAATTTTTTTCCAGTTTTTCGGGTCTTGTTGCGTTGTCATAATAATCCCTGGTTATTCTCTAAACTCAGATTACCAACGCACGTGTCAATCGTGTGTAAAACAACAGTAAAAGGACTGCAACATATTGAAATTGAACTCATTAGATTTTATTTGAAGCTTCCAAAAGATATCCTGACAAGAGCATAAAACCCATTAATTCAATATGTTATAAGACTCGTTGAACCTGTAAGTTTTACCATTTTTCCCACATTTTTTCGTGACGTGTTAAAAGGAGGCTAATTGATGGATATTTAAGGGATAAGATTTTGAAACGTGAATTAGTTCTAATCACATTTCTCGGACTGCTTCAAACAGTTGGCGCAAATGAGGGTATCGAGCTCGATACCACTATCGGTCTTTCTGGGGATCATGTCAGTGGAACAATGAATGAAGCTCGAACTTTTGGACTCTCAACATCTCTCGACTTCAAGCAGGCCATTTACTCCAATTTTGAAATTGATGTACGTGGTGGGTTCTCTCTTGAGACAGGAAGTAGTGAAACGGTTTACGGAGCAGGTAGTTTTAAGCCGACTAACACTCCCTATCTTGGTCACGCTGAAATGATTTATCGTCCGATTGAATTTGCTACTTTGAAAGCAGGTGCTATCAATCAAAGTTATCACAATAACCCACTCTTTATTACTTCTACACCTTTTATAGGTGCTCAAGAAGTTTTTGAGTACAAAATCAGCAACTGGACCATTCAACTTGACCTAATTCAGTCCATTCCTTCCAATTACACATTATCGAGAAGACTTGGAACAGTAAGTGAAGGCTCGGCTAGATTCTTCAATGAAAAGTTACGAGTAAAAGGTGAAGGTAACCTGGTTTCAATAAATGCCAGTGTTGGACATTTTGCTTTTGATGAACTTAGCCCATCTGTAGCTTATGAAAGTAGGTTGTTAGGGAACTCAGTAAGTGGCATAGGAAGCTTAAATAACAAATTCAAATATTCATTTGTCGGTTGGAATGGAGATCTGAACCTGGATATCATGGCCATAAGTGGAACTACTATTTCCTTGAATTCGGCATTTCACCTCAACTCAAATGCTCCAGATGGAAAAAATCTCGGATATAAGATTGGTCCAACTGTAGCTTATGAGTTCAACAATAAGATTTTTAAAGCTGGGATTGAAACTTTTAGAAATGAATCAGATTCAACTGTTGCTTATTACGCAAGTAAATCTTATGGACACGTTAATAGAGAAGGAAATGCAATCAATTTGAATATAGAGGATTTGAACAATGGTCTCCAGTACGGAGCGAAGGCCGTTCAAGCTGACCCAATCATCAATACGCCATATCAATCAGATGAAAGAATACTGTCTATCTTCTTGAGGAAAAGTTATGAGATTTTCTAATTTAATCAAATTTCTTGTCATGCTCTTGATTGGACAGATGATGATAAGCTGTTCAACAGGAGTCGATGAAGATGTAAACACTGATTCCAACCAGAGCAACCTAGTGGTGACGAGTTTAAGCGCATCTTCTATTCAGGAAGTTTTTGAAAACGCTGCTACCGTAACTAGACCGACACACAAGACTTTCATGGTAACTGTTTGCTTAAAAGAAAGTGTTCTTTTGGATCCAGTTAGGAATCAACAATTCTCCATCAATACAAAGACACCAAAGACTGCCTCTTCTGACTCGAACGGATGTCTGAGATGGACTGAAAAAGTAGAATTGAAAGCTAGCTTTCACAATAGATATGTTCTCTTTAATAGAACCTTGAGCACTTCATCTCCATTTCCTGGAACCTTGAACATCAAGTATGCGTTCAACATGTTCACAAATAACTTTGTCGATCTTCAACATGAGAATCTGCCTGAAGACCAGCTTGTAACAGCAGGAAAAGAAGACATGGAAGTTGATTTCGACATGACCGATCTGACTATCTACTTTGGTGGTTACGATACTCAACATGACGATTCAAGAGCAAATAAACGTGTGATCACTAAATGGATTGGCTGCTTCAAAATAAAGGCCGATATGTCTGCAGTATCGAGTCAGATCATTGAAATGAAAGTTCTCGGAGAAAACGGAGAAGTCGTTCAAGAGATTGTGAACAAGACTGACCTTAAGGGATGTCTTAGATCAAATATTTATACTGAATACGATCAGTTTCAACCAACGCGCTGGATTCCGAGAAGACTTGTAGTTCAAGCAGTTGATGGACCTCTAAAGGGACAAATCCTCAATCGAGATATCTTTATCAACCCATGGGTAAACGGTCGAAACCACGGTTGGGATTCCAGAGCTGGTGAACCTCCTCAAAACCCAGTTGGAGAGAAGGCCAAACTTCATCTTGATAGTGTCCGCTATACTTTTCTTGGAAACAAAGAAGAAGGATACAAGGTCAACAAGTACCTTGATTTGAGTGTATCCAAATCTTACCTCGTTGAACTCGCACCTAAAATAAATAGAGGGCATAGCTACTCAACCAACAGGATTATTGAAGACATTTATACTGGACACTTTATAATGAAGGTTTCGATTCTTGCTGCGACTAAAGGTGCAACAGAGTTGACCGCCGAAGCGATAGATCAATTCAAATTTATCTCAGGCACTCAAAAGGAAGTTGAAGTCATCAACAATAAGATTTTAACCACCATCGACCTTCCATTTAGATTTGATGAATTGGCAGAGTCGTCGGCTAGAACAGTTGCTGTTATTGAATTGACACCTAAAGATCCTGAAGCATTCAATCTACAACCAGTAATTGTTTCAGGAAAGTTTCTTGCTTCTTCACACCAATTAAGTGTCGGCTTGAGACCACATGACAGAGGCCTCATCGCCCAGTCTGAGTTAAATATCACCAGTGATATTTTGAGACAGAAATTGAATCCTATTTCAAATCTGATGAAATCGTCAGAACTGGAATCTAAATGGAAAGGAAGTCCTTCTGATATCTATTCTGAACTTCATAAGGATAACCCTCTAAAACAAGAAAATATCAGAACACTTAAGAGATCCAAATCAAATTTGGTACTTGATGAGGACCAGATCAATGAGAAAGATTTTAATGCCCTTCTTGATGAACCAAACAAGAAAGAGCTTTTGAGTAAAGTCTGTTCGTTTTTCTTTCCAAAGAAATTAGTCGAAGGCATTTTATGGGACAGTTACAATTTCCCAGCAGAGTACCATGGGTGCCGAAGAAATCCTTCGAGGTATATCAAAGGAACTTCTCTCAAGCATATTGAGAATATATTGAGCAAACCTCAAAAACTTTATACAAGTACTGACAAAATCGGACTTGGAACTGGATTCCTGATTTACAGTGGAGAGAGTAGAAGAACTTCTGTTTCCAAAAGAATCAGCTTCGGTGGTGGTTTGAGTGCCAAACTTGAGATTCCATTCTTAAAGATTTTGAGTCTTGGAGCAGGAGTCAATGCAGATATCGCTAAAGTTTGGTCAAAAGACGAAAGCCAAGGCACTACAAGCCGGGCTCAATTTTCAAGAAGTAGATATCTTTTTGTTGATGAATTAAAGCTTGGCTTCGAAGCCAACGTAAACAACTGTGTCATGTTCGAGGGAGTCGAATATGAAGTTGTGAATCCATCATCTTACTATGGAATGGGTATGGGTTATGGAATGAGTAATTATCAGACATCTACAGAATTGAATAAAAAACGATTAAGAATCTGTAGCGATAAGACTCAAAAAGAATGGATTGAAGAAAGTTGGTATTATGTTGGCGAACAAAAGCCACATGACTCAGTTATTCGAGACCCATGGAGTATTTCTGAGAATTATCTTGGAAAGATCATCCGTGGAAAAGATAACTATGAACTTTTCTATAATCTCATGACTGATGACACAAAAGTTATCTACCTTGAAAAGATCGATATTCTTCCAAGTAATTCGAACTTGATTGAGCGATTCTACAAAGACAAAACCACTCCTGTACTGGAGGACATGGCCGTACCGGGGACAATTAAACTCTAATTCGTCCCCTTTTACCCGTTTCCATTATTGGATTTCTCATTCATAATATCTGAATGAAGACTCAAATATTCGTTTTTATGATGTTGACCTCCTCTCAGCTTTTGTCTGCAGACATGTCACATATCAATTTCCAAAGCTCCATAACCAGTACAAGGGACAACTTCTCCTTGAGAGAGTATTCACTCAGCTGGATGAAGAATAGGCGGTATTCTGGATGGGACTATACAGGAGAAGCAGATTCTGGCTTTGATTACGGTATCAAGACCACTATTCGAAACGGATCAGGAGGAACGTCTCTTTTCAAAGGCAATCAACTGGACGCCATAATTGGGAACAAGTGGTCCAAAAAATCCAGTACTTATTTGGCAGTCGGTGTTCACCAACTTGAAAACAGATCTTCTTCAATCAAGCATTCAACTGTTCCCTATTCTTTGGAACATAACCAATTAGTTGGCAAGTGGTTGAACTCAAAATTAACGTATACATCAGATTGGAACTATCAAGAGCTTCAATTAGGTGGCGCCTTGGAAAGTTTCATCAAAAAAGAAACAATCCATCACTCTTTTCTTCTGACTCCAGTTAATAACGTAAGGATAAGTTTACGAGGAAGAAACTCGGACTATTCTGATGGTAACTCAAGCTATCATCAAGATTTGGATCTCAAATACAAGATAGGCCCTTCTGAAACCTGGTATCTTCTTGGTGCAGGTGTCGAATACACACGTTTTGAAAGTAAAAGAAGTGACTATTGGACTCCTCGACAGTTCATTGGCCTAGGACCTCGCTTTGAGTTAGTTCAGCCTTTTGCAAAGAAGTTCCAAGTTTCACTCGCGGCCAATCTCAATCGCTTTCAGGAAGAAAGCAACTCTTGGGGTAACGGCTTCTATTCCAATTTTGCCTTGCAATACGGAAAAAGAGACGAAACCAATGTGCTCGTAGGATATGAGAGAATCCAAAGTTCCCAATCAGGAACTCTTTGGTACAGTGACCGACTTTTTCTCTCGGCAAATCACTTCTATTAGAGATTGGAATATCCTTCCTCCTGATTCCAATGACCTAAGAGTGCTAAAATTTTTTTATGGATATAATTAATGAAGCACAAAGTATTGAGCCGGTAGCTCTAGAAAAGCCCCTTCTATTTATCATCGATGACGATGAAGAAATCTTGTTCCTTTTTGAAAAAGCTCTCAACAATGAATTCGATATCAAAGTCATTACCGACCCAATGATCGCAATCCAAGAAGCTGAAAATCTCCCTCCCACAGGAATATTACTTGATCTTCAGATGCCAAACATTGACGGTTATGAAGCATTAAAGATTTTCAGAGAACATCCCTTTACAGCAAGTATACCAATAGTTTGTATGTCATCCAGCTCAAGTCAGCAAATCAGAACAAGACTGGATTCACTTGGTGCTAATGGATTTCTAAAAAAACCAGTTAATGCCGAATCACTCTCTCGAACATTGAAAAATATTTTCAAATCCCTCAATCAAACGGTGAAATCCAAAAAAGGTGATTATAACTGCACAATCGCTTTCAATGATCA
>JBFEVX010000026.1:0-37039 GCA_041546685.1 Bacteriovoracaceae bacterium
GCTGAGCTGACACAACTTTTCAGCTCTTGAAGGTTGGACATTCTTTTCTCGATGTTTTGGAGCATCATCGACTTGGCTTTTTCGAACTTCTCTCCATTGCCTTTTTTCTCACTTTCAGAAAAAGCATTGAACGATAGAAAGATAAGGGAGAGCACAACAAGTGTTTTCATTTTTACCTCATAATTTAATGATGATTTCATTATGAGAAACTTATCGAATCTTTGTTTCGTAAAGGTGAATAGAAAGTGTATTGGTCAGGCTAAAACTTAGAGACTTACAGACTCAAGTTTTTTACAGGCAAAAGAAAAGCCTGAATAACATGATTTCCTATAGGCCGATCTGGCTTCGTCGTGTTTATTTTCACATGAGAGAACCAGTCCTCTGTTATAGAAACCTGATTCAGTCTGGTTTTCGTGACGCTCACAGGACACGCTGCTGACTTGTCTTGAAGGACTTGAGCATGCAGAAACAATGAAAAGACCGGCTACTACCCAACTCATCAACATGATATGTAATTTCCACTCTTTCATTATCAGCTCCTGGTTTTATTAAAAGGCCAGGCGGGGGAACCTGGCCTTTGAAAGACCCTGCGGGGGAACAGGGTTTTATCTACTGACCGCTTCCGCGTCTGTAGGTAAATTCACTTGTATCATCATCATAATCGCGGTCATTGTTGTTGTTACCGCTTCTTCTGTTACTGTCATTTACATGAGTATCAGATTGTGAAATAGGTGCACCTGTTTGAAGATCAGCTTCTAGGTAACTGATAACTTCCGAAACATGCTCCATTAGTTCATTGTCAGCAATTCGGCTTCTCACACATGTAATTGATTGAAAGTAATGTACCTTTCTTCCCTTTTTGTCAGATGAGTACACTTCTCTTTTATACTTCTTGGCACCGAATAGTGGATTTTCAGTTTTGATGTGGAGGGATTTCCCTCTGGCATCTCTGGCATTCACACCGGTCTTGTTGATGACTACTTTCTTGGCCTTCTCAAAACCAAGAAACTTACACATTTCAGTACCAGTTGTGATCATTTCTTCTTCAACGCCAGTCACATATCCGCTTCCGTCGTATTTGAAAGTTCTTTGCTTGGCCACATAAGGAAGTCCAAATCCCTTTTCCTTGAGATCAAGGTAAGTGAAATGCTTTTCTGTGATAGCTTCTTTAAGTCTTCTTAGTCTTTCTTCTTCTGCAGCTCTTTGCTCTTCAGCTCTGATTTCAGCTTCAGATCTGTCTTGTGCATCTTGAAGAAGTTGATCCTGTCTCTCAAGGTAGTACTCAGAGTAACCAATTTCATCATGACATTTTTTGATAGCTGCAGCAGGTGCTCCAAGTTCAATCAACTTGTCACAGTCATTTTTCTCAGCACCATAGGCCGTAGCGCTTAGTGTGATCATCAGTCCTATAAGACTTAAAGTTTTCATATATCCGTCCTTTTCCATTTTAAGAAAATATATGCCTTATGCGTTGCAAAAGAAATGCCAGAATAAATAATCGCAATTGGCTGATTTTTCAAAAATGAAACGTTCTAAAATGACAGTAAACTGGAAACTGTCTAAACTTTAGACATGTATTCCGATCAAATCAGGAACATTATTGAGGACGAGTTAGGCTCTAAAATCTCACACTCTTCGATGCTAGGAGGAGGCTCAATTGCCTCCACTTGGAAGCTCGAAAGTGAAAGTGGTGGTTCCTATGTCCTAAAAATTAACCCAAAAAGAGAGATGGTGAAGGCCGAGGCCATAGGTCTTAAAGAGCTCTCCAAATCGGGGGAGATCAGGGTTCCAGCAGTCCACCTCTATAAGGATGACTGGCTTTTGATGGAGTTTATCGATCAAGGCAAGAAAGATGCGGACTTCTTCAAGAGCTTCGGTCAGCAGCTTGCGAGGATGCATCGATATGAGAGTGGTAGCTATGGGTTTTTAGATGACAATTTTATAGGGGAAACTCCTCAGCTCAATAGTGAACACTCCCATTCCTGGCCCGATTTCTACTGCCAAAATAGACTGCAATTTCAAGTAGATCTGGCCCTCTCAAAGGGTGCTCCTCATAAACTTTTGGATACCTTTCATTCGGCCATAGGAAGAATGCGCGAGCTTCTTGAAGAGAGTCAGGAGAGGCCATGCTTACTCCATGGCGACCTTTGGTCGGGGAATTTTCTAGTGGACGCCGATCAACAACCAGTTTTGATAGACCCGGCTGTTTACTATGGTCACAGAGAAGCTGAGCTGGCCATGACCAGGCTTTTTGGGGGCTTTGATTCAGTTTTTTATGAAGCTTATCATGAAGAGTATCCTCTTTCGGATGGCCATCAAGAAAGGGTGGCCTTGTACGAGCTTTACCATGTCCTCAATCACTTCAATCTATTTGGTGGTCATTATCTCGACCAATCTCTTGAATTAATGGCCAAATATCTCTGAGTGCCTGAATAAATTGCTCAATTTTGCCTAGTTGAACTTAGAGAATCTCTAATCAATAACCTATTTACTTCTGGAAATAGATAAAATTTGCAAATTATGCCTTATTTTTTGATGAATGATTAAAAATGGCATGCATGCGTAAAAAATACTTCAATAAATGTCGATATTATTTTAAGTTTATCGAACGGAGGTGCTTATGTGCGGAATACTTGCAGTAATTGGAAAAGACATTGATGAGAAAAAGGCGTTTGAAGCTTCAAAGCTTCTCTCCCATAGAGGGCCGGATGAGGCCGATATGGTCAAAACAACCCATGCGGTTCTTTGCCATCAAAGACTATCAATCAATGATCTAAAAACAGGTAAACAGCCAATCCAAGGAACTAGAGATACTTGGGTCATCCATAACGGTGAGATTTATAACCACAAAGCACTTCACGAAGAACTCTTTTCTGATGTCACCTTCCGTACTCATTCAGATAGTGAAATCATTGTTCATCTTTATGAGAAGAAAGGTTATGAGTTTCTCAATGATCTGGACGGAGTATTCTCGTTTGTCGTTGTAGATGGAGACAAAGTCATTGCCGGTAGAGATCCAATTGGAGTGAAGCCGCTTTTCTATGGATATGACAGCGATGAGAGAATCTGGTTTTCAAGTGAATACAAATCATTGCTTGATCATTGTGAGAAGATTGATGAATTTCCTCCAGGACATTACTTCACACTTGATACAGGCTTCGTAAGATATTTTAGACCAGGTTGGTATGAAGGTAAAAAACCAACTCGTGGACCAGAAGAGTTGAAACAAGCATTGGTAAAGGCCTGCAAGAAGAGATTGATGAGTGACGTTCCTTTAGGAGTTCTTCTTTCTGGAGGTCTCGATTCATCTTTGGTTGCTTCCATTGTTTCACGTGAAATGAAGAAGCAGGGAAAAGTTTTGAAGAGTTTTTCCGTCGGTATTAGTGCAGACAGTTCTGATCTTTCAAAGGCCAGAGCAGTTGCTGAAATGATTGGTACTGAACATCATGAGGTTGTTTATACTCCTGAAGAAGGTATAGCTCTCCTAGAGGAGATGATTCATAAACTTGAAAGTTATGATGTGACAACTATCAGGGCCTCAACTCCAATGTACATCATGAGTAAATATATCCGTGAGCAAGGTGTGAAAGTAGTGCTTTCCGGAGAAGGTGCCGATGAAATTTTTGGTGGCTATCTCTATTTTAAAAATGCTCCAACTGCTGAAGACTTCCACGAAGAATGTGTAAGAAGAGTGAAGTTGTTGAATACTGCAGATTGTCTGCGCGCTGACAGAAGTACTATGGGTGCCGGAGTCGAAGCCAGAGTTCCTTTCCTCGACAAGGAATTTTTGGAAGTGGCAATGGAACTTGATCCAAAATACAAAGTAACTCCCAAGGGTGGAATGGAAAAAATGGTTCTTAGAAAGGCCTTCGACGATCTTTTTGATCCATACCTCCCTGGGGAAGTTCTTTGGAGACAAAAAGAACAATTCTCAGATGGTGTCGGTTACAGCTGGGTGGACAGCTTGAAGGAACTTGCAGAGAAAGTTGTAACTGATGAAGAGTTTTCAACCAGGGAAATGAGATTTCCATACAACACTCCTGACACGAAAGAAGCTTTTATGTACAGAGCTATGTATGACAAGATGTTCCCACACGAGTCAGCTGCATTAATGATCAAGAAGTGGATTCCTAGATGGCAGACAGATACAGACCCATCAGGGAGAGCTTCCACTCACCATGTAGCGACTCATTATAAAGAGGAAGAAGAGCTGGAAAAGGCTGAGTCGACATTGATCGCTTAGTAAACAGTAGTTTCTTTCGCCAATTCAAGATTATCACGAAGAGACCGGGCCAGAACCGGTCTTTTTCTTTCTATTCTGGAAATGAATTTGGTGTTGATTTCCAAAACTCTGGTGAAGTTTGTGGCCTTGACGTAATGAGGTCCACTAAGTCGACTCTGACCATAAGAAGCTCCAGCAGACAGCTTGGCTATATCAATATGTTCTATATCATCACCTGAGCGCTCTGCCTTCTTTATCAATTTCATGTTTCCTTCAAGAATCACAAAAATCGAATCCTGACGATTAGTAAACAAGTCATCTGATTCTCCTGGCTTGAACTCTCTGACTTTTCCTGAGAGTACCAGAAATTTACAGTCGTTCATGTTCATATTTTTAAACATAAGTGACTGAGAAAGTATTCTTGGTGAGAGCCTCGTTGTGAGAATTTCGTAAAGAGATATAGCGCCATCGACTCTTGCAGAGACGAGTAGAGCAGGGGTGATGAAGAGATCGGAGAGAAGGGCTATCAACATTGTGACTGCCGTTAGAACTCCAAATTCGATTAAGGGAATGAAACTTGAAAATCCAAGTATACCTAGCCCTATACTCAATGAAAATGAAGTAGAAAAAATAGGTTTGATTTCGTGACTGAGAGTCTGTTGAGCAGCAACAAGACCATCATTGTGAATCTTCAGTTCTTCATTGAATCGTGTGAAAAAGTGAATGGTATCATCCGTTGCAACACCAATGGCAATGGTGGCAATCAAACAAGTACCAATATCCAGTGGGATGTCGAATATACCCATGAAGGCAAAAATTCCAATAATTGGAACAATGTTTGGAACCAGTGAGATCAATGCGATTTTTGGACTTCTATACAGAATCCCAACCAGAACAAAGATACAAAAAAGAATCAAGAGAAGGCCTTCGACCTGGGCATCGACCAATGTTCGGGCCGCTGAAGTCTGAAGAAAAAGTTTTGAAGTGAATCTATAGCTGATCCCTGTACCTTCAAGAATCTCATCGAGCTTCTTGGACATTTTATCCAGGGCCTTTCTTGTATCTACTGAAGAGCTCAGCTTGTGTCGGACGATGACGTTGACATCTTTATAATCTGGGGTCACGAAGGCTTCCCAGTCATCTTTTGAAAGAAAGAGCATATATTGACTGATCAGAGCATCTTCATCAGGGATTCGATAATGTTTAGGATCACTGTCATGCATCTCGCGGTTGATGAGAGCAAGTGTTCCTGCCAAAGACTGGGCTATACCCAGTTCTTTTTCAGAATTGATCCATTGATGAATTTCGAAAACTTTTCTCATGTTTACAGCTTTCTTGAAAGGCTTGTCTCCTTCACTCGAAAGTACCAAAAGGAAGTTGTTGATACCTCCTTCAAAGTTTTCATTCATCTGCATGATCTTCTGGCGAAATGGGTGATCTTCTCTGAAGACTTTAATGTTGTCTATGTCGGTCTTGATGAGAGTTGCAGCACCAATTCCAAAGAAACAGAAAAGAATAACAACGATGGCGGTGTGCCTTCTGTTAAATTCCAAGATATGGTGGAGCTTTGTGACAAGGCTCTTGAAGAATTTTTCTGTGAAGCTATTTGGGTCGACAATTGACTTGGGAGGTTCTTTCTCACCAAAGAATCTCAAGTAGACCGGAATGATTGTCGCGGTAATGAAAAAATTCAAAAATAGACCAGCAGATGCCACGATAGCAAATTCCTGTAGCAAGACTATCTCATTGAAAGTAATCGAAAGAAAACCAATGATGGTCGTGATACTTGTCAACGTAATAGCTAGAGAAACTTTCTTTGAGTAGTAAGCAATGGCAAAAGTTCGGTCAGCTTTCTTTTTCAGGCCTTCCATATACTCTGCTAGAATATGACAATCTTCTGTTGAACCTATGATGAAGAGAATGATGGGCACTGTCGAAATTAATATTTGTGCGGGAATATCAACAATAGTCATGAAGGCGAGCGTCCACAAAAGAGAGAGTCCTCCAGTGAGAAGAGGGAGCAGAGAAGCATTGATACTTTTGATAATAAAGAACAAACAAAGTGCAATTGCCAACATACCAATTGGAAGCATGATTTCTTGATCGTGAACCATGCCGTTGGACATCTCAACAGAAAGTTTTGGAATACCGATCTGATGCATTCTTTCAAAATCTTTTTGAAGTGGTTCAATCAATTCATCTATCTTGGAGGAGAGTTTACGGTAATACTCAATTTCCTGTTTGCCTTTGATGGAGTAAATAACTAGAGTCATCGACTTCAAGTCCGGTGAAAGGAATTGATTCATGAAAAGTGGATTGTTGAGTCCAATTTTCATCAGTCTATCCAATTCTTCCTGATCACTTGGGACCGGGTCGAAAAGGGGGACGGTCGAGAGCATACCATCTTCATTAAAAAAGTTAGGAGTATTGTAGAGAGATTCGACCTTCTGGACTTCTGGAAGGTCCACGAGCTTCCAAGTCAGCTTTTCAAGTTTTTCAATGTTCTCTACGGTGAATAGATTTTCATCCTTGATGTAGATGGAAGTAATGATATCGCTGGTGAATTTCCATTCAGTTTGATGATAAAAAACTTTCTCAGGGTGTTTATCATGGAGGAGTTTCTCCAAAGTGGGATCGACTTTGATATAGGGGAGTCTCAGTACAGCGAGTATACTGATAATGATCGTCACCGCTATGACAATCCACGGATGTTTTTCACTCCAGAGGATGATTTTGTTCATTTAATTTATTTGAAATCGATACAGTCTACATTCATGACAAGCTGTCCCGACTTCTCATCTCCGTTGAAAACCTTGATATTGGCATTATTTAAAAGTATTTCTTTTTGATCAAATTTTGAAAAATCGAGGACAGCAACATATTGTCTCCTCTCTCCTTCTTCAAAAAAACTGGAATCACCACCCTCAAATACCCAGGCATGTTTGAAAATCATCTTGGCGCTTTTTTCGTCTTTGATGAATTCCAACGAAGCCTCTTTGGTGTTATTTCCAAACTTGGCCGAGTTGTCGAGATTAACAGGTCCAAAGCTTTCACTGAAGTCCCAATCTTTATATAGGTCGACAAAGTCAACATTGGAGTAGGAAATTCTCTCGAAAGTCGCTTCATCTTCTTCACTGTCAAAACCGGTAACGTTGAGAGTGATAGTTTCAAATTTAAACTCAGGTGATGTTTCCGTCATTTGTCCCATTCCTTTCTCGTAAGTGAATGAGCATGATTTGGCATTGTATATAGTGCCTGTTTGGGATTTTGGACCAGTCATATGGCCTTTGACTTGTTCAGCATTTTTTTCGATTGTGAGTTCCTGATCGCCAATGATTTTTTCAGAAGGAGTCCCTTCCATGGCATAATTGTTCACTTCTGTTTGCTCAGGTAGTTTTTCTACAGATGAGCAGCTTACAATAAAGAATAATGAAAGAGTGATCATTTTTTTCATAGCTTAGTCCTGTTTCATTAATTCTATTATATTTTTACCATCGAGGTAAAATTTCTGTGCACTTTCAGGGACACACTTGTTGAATACATAATCAGGAATAATCTTTAGTATATTCATTAAAGACTTTTTGAATCTCTCAAGCTCTTGAGGTCCGAGGTTCAGAGTCATCAGGGTCCTAGGTCCAAAAGTCGCGAGATAGAGTACATCCCTAAGATCCACTTCTGTCACTCGATAGTAATGATGCATGCTGAATCCCGCGGAAACAGGGGCGAGACTGAGAGAAAGACCTGCTGAAAGGTTGGCTGAATCACACCCACTCATCTGTTTCGTCAACTCGTGAAGAGCTAGGAACAGGTTTGGAAAAGCTCCACCCTGAAAAATGGGGCTAGTCATGGCATTCTGGACAACAAGTTTAAGAAGATGCGAGAGACTCTTGATGTTCTCCATTTGTATTTTGTCTTTTTCGATCTCTTTCATTCTTTCATTGAGCTCTAGACTCGTTTCTTTGTCTTCAACGCTTCTTGAGAGAAATTGAGAGAAAAAGAGAATGGACCATGCATTCTCTGGACTTCCAGCAAGGTTGATGACCTGTTGATTATGCATGGTTGAAAGGTCAATCAGTTCCTTGGCGAGTGCACGAGTTGAAAACTTCCCGCTCTTTTTAAGTTTAACCATATCCTCAAGGTACTTTGTCAGGTTTACTCCCAGCGAGTAACTGACGGAGCCAGATACTGGCAGACCTAGAGTCTCAGCACTGACGCCAAAACTCATCGAAAGAAATTTTCCTTTGTAATGAGCATTATCTTTACAACCAAGAGTTTTTACCAAGCTTAGTTCGAGGGCGATTCCAACATCTGTAATTACTTCCAAACCTGGAGCGCAGAAAACGGCCATGATTCCATCATGGATGACAGCTTCATGTCTTATTTCCACTCCAAGACCGGCGAAAGCTGAACCTGTAAGACTCATGCCAAACCCATGAAGTCCATCTAAAGCAGTTTCTTGGACTGCGTGACCACCTTCCTCGACTTTGGCAACAATCTCAGTGTGGATGGCCTTCATTCTGGTCACGAATTGGAAAATTTCACGGATTTTTTCACTGGAGAGGTCAACTCCTGGAATGGAAATGTTTTTCCAAAGATCGTTTTCGGCGATCTCCTTGAGGTCCTCAGCGAGTTTCTGTTCACTTTTGAGTGTGTCCATGGCTTCGGCCATTTCATATTGTTCATATTTTTCAGAACAGTATTTTCCAGCATCAATCACGCACTGATTGTATTCCACATGAACTTTGTTTCTTCGGTTGAGATATTGATACTCGAACTCGTACCACTTACGTTGGACACCTTGATAAGGAAACTTTTTGAAGCAAGACTTCTTTTTCCACATGTAGCATTGTTTCCAGCCTTCAGACTCTTCACTAGCAACAGTTCTTGTGGCTGTAGTTTTATCCTGAGCTTTGTGAATTGTTGTTGAACAACTCCAAAGAACAAGTGCAAATAGGGCGAGCAATACATATCTCATCAGATACTTATCGGCTTTTTCTCAAGAGTCATTGAATATAGGCGAGGGGATTTGTCAGTCTTTCACACAGTATAGAATGACGTAATACGGAGGCATATTGGAGTCAGCTTTTTCTCCAGCAAGAGTGGTGTCACTGGTGTCGTAAGTTGGACTTCCGTATGCATAATAACTGCCACTGGTTGCAGCTGGATATTGAGTTGTTCCGGGAGTATTCGTACCGGCGGCTGAAGTCTTGGCCTCAATTCCTGTGGTGTACTCATAGCCACCCATATCTGCATATGTTCTGGCCGTCAGAGGGTTTCCTAGTTGGTCAGTGTTTCCTGTTCCAGCACCCACAAGAACACGTTGCTTACCGGCGTTGAATGTTGACCATCCCGTTGGGCAAGCTGCTAGATCGAAAGCCGCAATTGTTCCCGATGGAAGAAGTTCCGCCTGAAGTGTAAAACTGAATAGAAGGGCAATAACAAGCGTCTTCATTTCAATCCTTTTGACAAAAAATGACTGTAGTAAATGGAGGCAAGTTTGAGTTTGCCGGCATTTTTCCTACAGCAGTATCAGTTCCAGTATTATTGTAGAGACTGACGTTTGTTGGACCAATATTGTCCACACCTCTGGCCAAAACTCTTGTTGGTCCCGGGTTGTTTGTTGTTGGTGCAACATTGGCCGCGGGAACTCCTGTCTTATATTCAAGTCCACCTGTCGTTCCCAAGGTTCTGTTCGCTAGAGGATTTCCAAGTTTGTCGTTGTTTCCCAAACCTTGTCCAACAAGTACTCTACCTCTTGTTTGGGTAACCTGAGACCATCCAGTTGGACATGAAGCCTGGTCAAATGCAACGATGGACGATTGTAAAATCGTCAAACCATCCTGTGCAAATGCACTGATGGAAAAAATTATGAATAGGATTAAGGTCGATAACTTCATCACTTAATTCTTCCTACAATATCTCACCACATAATAGGGTGGCATGTTTGCATCAGATGGTATTTCCTGATCGAGTAAAGTATTGGTTGAAGTTGCGTCGGCGTACAAGTTGTATCCGTTACCACTTCTGTAAACCAAATTGACTCCAGGGGTTTGAACATTTGCCGTCAAAGTATTTGCTGGGATACCACTTGTATACTCAAGTCCACCATTATCCGCTGCACCACTTGCGGCCCAATTACGAACAGTGAGTGGATAACCTTCCTGATCAATATTTCCAGATCCTGCACCAACTAATACTCTTCCTCGGCCATAAGTAAACTCTGTCCAACCTGTCGGACATGCTCCAGTCATTGGGAGAATCATTCCCGAAGGGAAGTTCGCCACTAAAATAGCCCACTCATTGGCCCTCCAATTGCCAAGGCTATCTCTTGTTTTCCAGCAAAAAACATTTGTGTAACCTTCATCAACAATAAAATCAAAATTAGTTCCAATGATATTTTCAGTTTCAGGATCTAGATCAAGTGTTTGACAGTCAGTGCAGATACCAGAGGTACATGTCGCGCTTGTAATTCGTTTTGCTTTGTAGTGGGTAGCATCTGCTGGAGCGTTCAAGGTCAGAGTCCTATTGTTAGTGTCAATTGTTGGAGTACTTCCAATTCCACTAATCGTTGAAGATGCAGGTGGAGTGTTGTCCAAGATTGAATAAAAATGAACAACTGAACTTTCATTTCCGGCCTCGTCAATCGCCTGAACATGAATATACCAAGCTCCATCGCCAGATGTTTGAGTGTCATTTAACGTCGCATTGTAAAGACCTGTTGGAGCTGTATTTGATATCTGATCAATGACATATCGAGTTTTTGGAAATCCAGATCCGGCTCCCCAGTTATCTGAGACACTCCAAGTCCAAGAAGTCGTCTTGCTTGGAGTCGAATTGTTTGAGAGTCCTGAAATTACCGGCGGTGTTGTATCAATCAAGTAGTACGTTTTAGCAACGACACTTTGATTGCCGGCAGCGTCTCTGGCCTGAACAATGAGATAGAACAATCCATCACGAACATTGTCAGTGTAAGAGGTGACGTTTGAAAATGAGCCTGTTGGAAGTTGGTTTGGATCAGCAGAAACTATAAAGCGATAAGTACAGTTGGCTTCACTACATCCCCAAGTAAAAGTTTTCGAGTTGAGTTTGGCAAAATTATTTACTGCCAGACCTGTCACAGTAGGATCTGTACTGTCTTTGTAAGCTGTATGTGTGTCTGTCGGCCGAACACCATTGGGGCGATATTCTTTGGCCGTAAAAACAATGCTTCCATCATTTACGAGAGTAAGATTTAAACTGAACGACCATTTGAATTCAGAGTTACAAGTTGTCGTTTGAACAATTGGACCAAATTTTACTTCAATAGGATTTCCAACTTCAGAGCAGATTCCAGAAATAACAAAGGCCGCACGATTAAACTCGTTGATACCTGTTTCAGTGGAGTCGTTTATTTTAAAATTGGTTTGAGTAGGAGCATTGGCATTTTGTCCCACCAATTTACTCTTTTCTTTTTCTTGGACATTACAGGCCGACAACACCAACAAGGTGAATAAAAGTCCAATGACTTTAAATTTAAGAGTCGAACCTCTCATGTAGTCTCCCACTGTCTTTTCGGACAGATGGAACAGAATCGTAAGTACCTGATTTAAATAGTAGCATGTTCGAAAAAGGGAGAGTGGATAGCCTTCAAAATTCTTTTAATTTTGAATACTTGGAGACCTGTCTAGAAAAATCAAAAGAGCTTTTATTTTAAAAATTGCCGTATCTGTGTGGCAATCAGTCCAAAAACCAATCAACAAGAAGGCCGAATCCTCCTTTTAAATTGGAATCATCGCTCTCCCAGACACTGTTGATTTGGGCCTGATTCACGATGTTTTCGACATTGATTCCACTCATGATTTTAGCTGTGAAATCTTCATGAAACTTGTCTTCTCTTTCATCGAGTTCTCCATCCTTGTGAAAGATGATTTTAGCAAAATGTAAAAGCATTGATCTGTCTGTTGGAACAGTTATATGAGGGAGAATTTCATCCAATGATGGGGGAGATTGAAGGTCTTTTAAAATTTGATCTTTTTGTTCCTGATCAAAGGGAAGATTGGTTAAATGCTCTTTGAGCCACTCCTGTTCTTCACTGGTTATTTTGTTATCTACGTTAGCTGCACAAATAGTACCGCGCCACATGTGAAATTTACTGTTGTCCATGGATTTCATAGTCAGTCTCTTTTTTGATTGATCAGTTCCCTTCATTCTAAATCTTAAGCAGATTTGCTGCAACCTAAAGACAATCAAAAGACGGCTGACGCAAATATTTGTCATCTGTTTTTTGCTCTGGATATTCGATGTAGGCAAAGCTTGTGCAATCAAATTTGCAACTCCCAGCAATCAGAAGACTTCCATCCTTGACAAAAAATTTACTTATGTTCAGGCAAGAAAGCCACGATATATATGTATAATCAATCTGTGGGAACATCGATCAATTCAGGTCATTGTAAAGAAAAGTTGGAAATGTGAGTTTAAAGAATTTTATCTCCAAAACTTCGATTGTATTTAAGACTTTTGACTTTAATGTCAGAATGACGAAAAACAATTCTGAAATTTGGAACTTCACAACCAGTAATCCAACCGGTGAAAAAAAGTATGTTGTCTACTGCGCACCTGACCTTGGAAAATCAAAAGGTGTTATCAAGATTGCTCTTAAAAAAGTTCCAAGTGACCACCGAATGGTTGTGGTTTGTTCAAACTTTGATGCTCCCGACTTGGAAGATTCTGTTGAAAACAACTACTGTCTTATCACACTTGATAAACTCAATGAATATGGCATTGAGATGCTCGATATTTTGGAAAAAGATGGTGCTCTTACTGAATCCAAGCAAAAATTTACTTCCGCACTTACCTGATATAAATTTCTTTCATGATTCAAAACAGTCTACTTGATTCTCATGTCACTTTATTGCTTGATGGTGAATGTCGGGTTGAATTGATTTCATCTTTCATCAAAGACGCTCAAGCAGTATTTGAAACATTGGAAAAAGGTCTCTCTTGGCGTCAGGATAAAATTACGCTTTATGGGAAAACACACGATGTTCCAAGGTTACAGGCCTGGTACGCCGATCCTGGTTTGAGTTATACATATTCTCATATTCGACTTGAACCAACACCCTGGCACACAGAACTTTTGAGATTAAAAAAGCTGGTGGAAAATAGGTCGGGAGTTACTTTTAACTCAGTCCTCTGCAACTACTATAGAACAGGGGATGATTATGTGGCCTGGCATTCCGATGATGAGAAAGAACTTGGAAAGAATCCAACAATAGCTTCATTGAGTTTTGGTTCCAGTCGAAAATTTGTTCTAAGAGAAAAGCTTGATAAGAATGAAAAAATTGAAATCAATCTTGGAAATGGAGATTTATTGTTGATGAGTGGAAGAACGCAAGAGATTTACGAACATCAGATTGTGAAAACAAAGAAAGATGTGGAAGGCCGGATCAACCTGACCTTCCGCCAGATAATCAAATCTTGACAAAAATTGAGTTGCCACTCACTCTGACATTTTTGAGCTTGGCCTCTTTAAGCTTTTTCAATAAAGCGCCGGTGATCCCGATGATTCCAACTTTGACTTTGTCGACTTTGACTTCAAGTTCTGAAGTTTGGTTGTGAAAGTGAATAGAACCGTTCCCTTTCAATTTCAGATTGAAAAGAATCTTTACCTTTCCATTGAGGGTGAAGTTGTTATCTTTGATATTAATAAGAAGATCCTTGATACGGTCAGGGAGAAGTCCTTTCGCCGTGATTTTGTGACCTTCCTCGATATACATGGTTTCAAATTCGTTGATGGCAAAAGCATCGACTAACGACTTGTTTGACTCCGGAGAAAAAAGGAACTCTGGCATATAAAGGACCCCATATTCAGTACAAGGAGTCAGAAAGCTGAAGATGTCACCATTTCTAGTAGATGTTGATTTGCATTTCAGATCGAGCTTACCCATTTCATGGACACCATCTCCGGCCTGCATTGCCACGGAATCGAAGTTCAAGGCGAGCATCCCAGAGCTCACGTAATCGAGATTCAGATTGTTGATCTTGAGAACACCAAGTGATCCAAAGACTCCATTTTCAATGTCATTCATGATGATCTTGGTGTCACCCTTGTCGAATGTCATAACTCCATCAAGCTTGCTTACATCAAGATGATAGCCGTTAGTTTCAATCGCTGTAGAACCAAGTGAAGCATCGAGAACTGAGGCCTCAGCGTATCCTTGTGAACCATCATAGTCGACGTTAAGAAGTCTGATTTTGAGATGCCTGAGATCAGCTGAGAAACCAGCTGTGCAAAATAATGAAACTGCAAGAAGCAGAATTAGTTTTTTCATAAACCCACCCATGTAAATGTTGTGTACATGGGCTTATCGGGGAGAGTTTAAGTGTTATGGAATCCATGCTGTTGAATTCGGGGGGAGTGGAACATTATTCCTGCCTTAATCAGTAGAAAATTCCTTCCACTCCCGCCGACATGGGTTTAATCATTTCTGGGTGATGTCCAAGTCCGACCAAAATGGCCTGGGCCTTGTCCAACGAAGTATCCTGGATTTTAAGAGTCAGTCTTTCGCGACTTCTTGAGAGGTTCATGTCTTCGACCATGAGTTCTCGAAACAGAGCGTTCTGAGCCATTCGCAGACGGTTGGGGTCATCCATTCCGTTGACCTTGAAGATGTACGTTCGTGTAGTCATCATTTCTCCTTAATCCTTGGATGCAAAAATTGAACGTCGAATGCCGAAGCAAGTCAATTAAGCCCAAAAAGAAAGTTCGTCACCACCTTAGGCCGACGCAAATTCGGCACTCAAAGCATTAAAATAAGGTCATTTACTTCGTCGCGTTGCTTCGTTTGTGACGAAAAAATTTACTCAAAGTCAAAAGCTGATTCAAATCATGAAAGGAACTGCCAAGGGATGTGTTCAAGCAATTCCCTTTAGAGAGATAAGTGTCTTGTAAAAATCTTATGAAGGAGAAAATCGTGAAACTGATTTCACTTTTAATTTTATCCCTGTCGTTGAATGCTCATTCACTTGATCGCATCGAGGTTCAACAATCTCTCGATCTTATCAAGTCTGACTTCAAGTCCTTTTATTCCTCCAACCCTAATTTGGATTCCAGTGTCAGGTTGAGGTTCGACCCGGAAGAAAATTATGTGGAACAGAAGAATCTCTGGAAGAGAAAACTTCTATTTAATGGTGTACTCAAGGCCGGTATGGAAGAGAATGAACGAGTGGAAGATTTCATTCTCAGTGGAGACATCGTTAGAAACGTTCACGAAATGGATCAACTCCAGTTGAGCGAAGGTAAAGTTAAAGAGAGACCCTGGTCAGATGACTACTGGCCCATCTACCGGGGTATTCTTGGTTCTCGTTATGCTGACCGGATGTTTGCTTACAAGGATGATTGGCTTGAGGCGAGAAACTATGTTCTCGATCTCTCTGCAAAAAATATTTATGAATCAGAGGAAGAAGATCGTATTGATGAACTTTCACCTTCAGAAAAATATGACCTTCTCTTTGGAAAAAAATCATTTTCTTTAACCGAATCCAATTGGGCGGAAGGTAAGTATTATTACGACCGCAATGGGGAAGTAGAAGGATGGATGGGAATTTGTCATGGTTGGGCCCCTGCAAGTTATAAAGTGAAACGGGCGCTCAGAAAAATTCAGGTACCGGCCTTTGATGGAAGAAAATTGAATTTCTATCCTTCAGACATCAAGGCACTTTCTTCTCTCCTTTGGGCGAAGGCCAAATTCCCTGTGAAATTTTTGGGAGGAAGATGTAATTCAAAAGAGCCGAATTTGGATGACGAAGGAATCAGAGTGATCGACCAAGAATGTTTTGATGTTAATCCTGCTGCTTGGCACATGAGTATTGTCAATCAAGTTGGACTTAAGCAGAGAAGTTTTGTTTTTGATGCCACCTATGATTATCAGGTTTGGAATCAACCGGTTGTCAGTTATAAGATCCGCTACTTCAATCCCAACAGCATGAATGCCGTCGATTCACTTGAAGAAGCGATTATCAAGAAAGAAGAGTTCGAAAAGGACAACTTTGCCAAGTATCGTTCAGAAGAAGCCAGACAGTATCTGGGAATTTTCATGAATGTTGAATATGGAGTGGAAGTTGATCCTAGACAAAGAGACGAGGATTCAGAGCAGTATGATCGATCACACTCAGCTGATTACATCTATGACTTGGAACTCGACGGTGAAGGAAATATCATCGGTGGTGAATGGTACAATCTCTATCATCCTGACTTTATCTGGGACCCAGGAGATGGCGCACGTGCCCTTTCGGTAGGTGATCGTTATCTTGAACGTATGAACTGGAGCGGCAAAGACCCTGTTCCCGCCTCTTGGAGTAAAATTTATGATTATGCTGGTAAGAGAGGAGAACCTTTGGCTAAAATTGTAGAAAAGTTGATCGAGCTTTCTCGCCAAGGAGAATAATGTGAGAGTATTGACCTTGATTCTAAGTCTTCTACTGATTGTCCAACCAGTCCTCGCTCTTGATGACTATGAAATTGTCCACTGGGGTCAGGTGGTGAAAGTTCCCGACAGCAAGGTCAATGAATTCTTTGGTTATTCTTATCTACTTTCAGTAAAAAAAGGTGATCAATATTACGGTTACCCAATTGAGCCATCCAACAAAAATATTGAGGCCAAGGTTCAAAAGCTAGGTGGAAAATTCGTTAAGCTCGAAGGAAAGATTGGCAAACGATCAACCAGAGGAGCTGAAGGCAGTCAAACTCTCGATGTCATCTACCTAAGTCAGATTGATGGTTTCCCTGTTTCGAACCTTGGAGTCAAAAAGAATAAAGAAGTGTTGGATCAGCAAATGGATCCAATGCCTTCGAGAAAACCTGTCGTCAGAAAAGGCGGTAAGGGAGTTTCTGATAAAGTCACCAATGCTATTCTCTTTGGAGCTGGTGCTGTTCTTTTGGGAAACCTGATCAAGGACCTTGCGGATAAGTAATCACAAATACGTTCGCATTTGAAAAACCCTCTACTTGCCGGGATACTGATCCTTAGTTATTCTTATAATCAAAGGTTATTTAATCACGCGAGGTAGTCATGAGATCATTCGAGACATGGATGGAACAATACGGTGAGAGTCACCAGAACCCCACCAATCAGATCATTCATAAGGTGATGGTTCCATTGATCATGTGGACTGTTCTCGGATTGTTTTGGGCCATTCCCACACCTGAATTCATGAATGTTAGTCCATGGTTGAACTGGTCGACGATTTTTGGTCTGGGCTGCATGGTTTTTTATCTCACACTTAATTTAAAAATGTTTGTTGGGATGATTTTTATGATCGTTCCCATGTACATCTCAATTTACTATCTTGCCTCTATGCCTGAAGTGAGTCTTTGGAAAGTCATGGTGATTGTTTTTGTCATTGCTTGGATTTTTCAATTCGTGGGTCACAAAATTGAAGGTAAGAAACCATCTTTTCTTCAAGACCTGGCCTTTCTTTTGATTGGTCCGTTGTGGGTGCTGAGAAGTTTCTACAAAGTTTTTGGAATCAACGTCTGATCAATTGATCTTGAAGATCACTCTTTTTTCCACCAAATAGGTGCGTCCATCTGGAGATGCTCTAAAAAGCCATTGTCTGGCGGCAGTAAGAGCAGAATCTACCAATGTTTGGTGAGCATTCTGTTCGAGAACTTTGATCCCTGTGACTTTTCCTTCTGCGCTGACCAACATCTGGATTCTGACAAATCCCTGCCAGCCTCTTTTGAGGGCAACCCTAGGGTAGTGAGGAGTGATGTTGGGAGTAAGGATACTTTTTTCAAATGTCTTAACTTCAGGAGTATTGGAAGCAGTGACAGTGGGAGCAGATTTCTCCACTGGTATTTGGATCACATCCTGGGTCTTCGCCTTTTCAACATTTTTTTTCAAAATGGGCCTCTTGAGCGCTGTAGTAGCAACCGTCTTCGGTTCATCTTTCATGATGGAGTTGATGATCAGCTGTCCGCTGTTGAAGTTGAGGGCGGCATTTATGGCAATACTTTCGAGACCCTTGGGTTTAATCAAGAGGAAGAGCGCCACGTGGGCGACTACAGAAACAGCTAAACTAAGAGATTTATTGGATTTTCCCATTAACCTATTGTGTTGCGCGTAAGCCATATCCTGTTTTACTTGGCCTCAGCAGATTTGGCAATGCCTATTGAATTTTTAACTGCGTCATAATTTGTCCAATCCCGAATTCCTTTGTATAGTGCGCACACCAAATTTCCAAATTTAACCAAGATAAACAAATACTTAAGACCTTAAAGGTTCACACTCATGAAGCATAATTTTAAAGTTAATATCCCCATCGCCATTTTGATCACCTTGATTGCTGTCATCTATCAAAGAGGAACAGGTCCAACCTATCCCAAAAAGTTCAAGGTCATGGATCATAAGATGAAACTTTTGAGATCCCACGGCGGAGAAACAAATGCACCGATTGAAATTCCAAAGATTACAGAAAATACGACTGCAACTGTAACTTATAAGAGATACCCGACCAATGATGAGTGGACGACTGCTCCTTTGACTGCTGAGGGAAACATGTTGAAGTTCGGACTTCCGAATCAACCACCAGCGGGAAAACTCAAATACTTCATTGAAATGAATATCGATGGAAAGAAAGAGTTTCTGGGAACCGAAGCCGATCCGATCATCATTAGATACAAAGGCGAAGTGCCGACTGCAATTTTAGCCCCGCATATTTTCTTCATGTTCTTCTCCATGTTGCTCTCTGTGCTGGCTGCTCTTGAAGCTCTTAGAAAAAATGAAGAGAGTTTTTATATGCTGACCAAAGCGACAGTCTTTTGTCTCGCAGTAGGAGGACTGATTCTTGGACCGATAGTTCAAAAGTATGCCTTTGGTGTTTACTGGGCAGGTTTCCCGTTTGACTGGGACCTTACTGACAACAAGCTATTGGTTGCAGTACTCGCTTGGGGAACGGCCTTTGCTCTGAATTGGAAGAAGAGAAATAGATACGCAACAATCGTCGCCGCTTGTGTGCTGATTGCTGTCTATTCAATTCCACACTCGATGCAAGGTTCGGAATACGATTACGATAAAGGAAAAGTCACAACTGACATGGACTAGTTCGGTTTGACGGCGGCGCCGTACTCATAAACCAGAGTGGCCCCGCTATGTCCGGTTTGGATAAGAAAATACAAACCTGCAAAGCTGGCAATGATGATGAAGTAATTCAACCAGTGTTTGTCTTTCATGTTTAGGTAGAGGGAGTCGATCCCGAGAACACTCATGAAAAGATAAAGAGTGTAATAGGCCATGTCCTCATGATGATAAGCGGCCTGTAATTTTGGAAGTTGGCTTTTGATGATCTCCAAACTGAGGTCACCAAGATAAAGAGTCACAAGATAGCTGGTGAGTCCCAGATAAAGAAAGACTCTGAAAAGAAACTCACAATTTTTGATGATGTTTTCTTTCTTCATGAGTCGCCCAAGTCCCACGAACGGGACCAAGCTTAATAGAGCAATTGGGAAATGGGAAACCACCGGATGGTAAAGTTCTTCTCTAAGCATAGGAAGAGTTTAGCCAAACTTGAACGTTTTTGAAACCGTGAGGACATAATGAAAAAATTAATCATTCTTTGGACGTTGACACTTTCTACTCAAATTTTTGCAGGATTGATGGAAGACTCCCTGAAATATCTCTCGAGTGATGCGCTGGAAGGGAGAAGAGCCGGTTCAACTACAAATGTGACAGCTACCAACTACGTGGCCGATCAGTTGAAAAAGCTTGGCCTTTCTGAGTTCGCTGGATCTTATCTGCAGGATTTTACCATTTTTACAGGAATGAGTAAGTTTGGAGATAATCATCTTCGTGTTTCAGGTGAGGCGAAAACGAAGTTCGAGCCTGTGGCCTTTTCAAGTTCTGGCGATTTGGTTTCAAAGAATGCCATTTTTGTAGGCTATGGAATCTCTATTCCTAAGAACGACCCAAAAATTACTTATGACGATTATGAAGGCCTTGATGTTAAAGGCAAAGTCGTCGTATTGATGACTGGAGACCCGGGAGTCGGGAATCCAAGTTCACCTTTCAGAGACCCTGACTACATCAACTACAGAACGTTGATCTACAAACTGAAAAATGCTGAGAATCAAGGAGCAGTTGGAGTCATCGTTCTCAACGACCCTCTCAGTATGATGAATCCAAGTGATGAAGCAGATCCGGTTTTTAATTCAAGAGATGGCGGTGGTGATCGATTTGCACTACTTGCAGGTCAGGCCACCAACAAATGGTTTGATGGATTAAGTAAAGAGTCTCTCCTGGATATTCAAAAAAGAATGGCCGCTACAGGGAAGACAAATTCTCTTGATCTTCAAAAGACAGTGGACATGAGTGTCCACATGAAAAGAAATACCGGGAGAGTTTCAAACGTAGTCGGTTTTCTAAAAGGAACAGATCCAGATCTCGCCAGAGAGGTGATTGTTCTTGGTGCTCATTTTGATCACCTTGGTATGGGAGGACAGTCTTCCATGGACCCTAGTAATGATCCAAAAATTCATAACGGAGCTGATGACAATGCTTCAGGTACAGCGATGCTTCTTCATCTTGCTGAAAAACTCTCAAAAAAGAAAATGAAGCGCTCAGTACTCTTTGCTTTTTTTAATGCTGAAGAAATTGGTCTTCTCGGTTCGAAACATCTTGTCGCCATGTGGTCACGCTATGAAGCTGATTATGGAAAAATGTATGGGATGCTAAATTTTGATATGGTCGGCCGCTTTCAAAAAGAAGTGGCGCTGATGGGACTTGCTACCGCCCATGAGTGGGACGATGTACTTGGAACTGTGACTTCACGAAATATTCCGATCCGAACCAAAAAAGATGCCGTCGGTTCTAGTGATCATGCTTCTTTCATCAATTCAGATGTTCCAGCACTTTTTTATACGACTGGTGCGCACGGTGATTATCATAGAAGTACTGACGACTTTGAAAAGATCGATTTGAAATCAATGGTGAAAATAGCGGACCATGCTGAAGAGTTAGTTGGAAAGATTGCTGGAGAAGCTGTCGCCCTGACATTTGATCCTGACTCTAGAAATGGAAGTGGAGGCGGACGTAACAGAGGTTATGGAGCTCACCTCGGTTGTGTTCCTGAGTTCGGTCAAAGTGATGACATTGTTGGAGTACTTTGTGTCAGAACAAGCCCAGGGTCTCCAGCTGAGCAGGCAGGTGTTCTTGGTGGAGATATTCTGGTTCAAATTGGAGATATTGAAATCAAGACCATCTACGATTTGGCCTTTGCTTTGAAGTTTTATCGAGCAGGAGACAAGATTGAACTGGCGTGGAAGCGTGGACGTTCAATAATTAAAAAAGAAATCACCTTGGCTAGAAGTTCAAGGGGTGATGACAAGAACAATCATCATTCTTGTCACCACGTTGAAATTTACTGATTAAAGAGAAAGCGTCGCTGAGATACACTTCCTGATTCCTGTATTGATGTCATCAAGTTTAGCGCAATCATACATGTAGGCAGGAGTCGTCGCGACTTTGTTAGTCCTGTCGATGACACAATCAGTGACATCACAGTTGATGTGCTTGGCACCTGTTTTCTCAACTTCTTGGGCGGTCTCAATGTCGCTTCCAATTGTTACTTGAACACCTTTATTTCCAAGAACCATGGCGATCAGTGCTGGAGAAATACAGATTGCTCCAATCGCTTTTCCATTATTATTAAAATCTTCGATAACAGCTTTTACTTCAGGGTCAACTGAACCTTTTGATCCTTCAAATGCAAATGTACAAAGGTTTTTAGCGACTCCAAAACCACCTGGAAGAACCAGACAATCAAAATGGGATGCACTTAACCTAGAGAGAGGTTCAACTTTGCATCGGGCGATTCTTGCGGCTTCTTCAAGAACATTTCTAGTCTCTTTTGCTTCGGACTTTTCAAAGTGGTTGATCACATGATGTTGATTTTTGTCCGGGGCAAAAATACTGACCTGGGCATTGTAGATATCAAGATTTAAAAGTGTGAGGACTGATTCTCTGATTTCGGCTCCATCAAGGAAGCCACAGCCAGAAAGTATGACGGCAACTCGTTTGCTCATAAAGACTCCTTGTCTAAATAATTCCAATTGAAGGCATTATAGGGAACTCCGGCTTTGTAATAAAGACGCAAACAGAAAGACAAGGATATTCAAGTAAGGAAAAGTCGTGTTAAATAGGAGGTCATTCTAATGTGAGGGGTCATGAACCAAGTCTATCTTTTCGCCGTAGGGGCCAATCTGTGTTTTGCGCTTGGAAGCCAGGTTTACACACTATTTTCGAGAAAAGTCGGACCGGCCTGGATGAATCTCTTCAAGGCCTTCGTCGCATTTATTCTATTCGGCGTTACTATTACACTGATCGGCGGATGGAATTCAGTACAACCTTTGTATATAGGTCTCTTGGTTTTCTCAGGTATGATCGGCCTAGGTGTGGGAGATGTTTTTCTTCTTCGCTCTTTTTCAGAGATGGGGCCCGGGCGAACATTGATGCTCTTTGGTTTTCAGCCATTGGTTTTGGGGACAATTGGGTATGTGATTTTTTCTCAAAAAGTCGACTTTGAGAAATTTTGGGCCATTACTTTTTTCATTCTTTGCATTCTGACATTTTCAATTGAAGCTTTCAGGCGAGATGGACACTGGCAACTGAAAGGAATCCTTATGGCCTTTGGTGGGATGCTCTTGGATGCAACTGGTATCATCTTCACTCGTCTCTCATTCGACAACAATCCAGAATTGACTCCTCTTGAAGGAAACTTTTATCGTTGTTTTGGCGCCATTCTCGTTTTCGTTATCTGGAACTTTTTTAGACCAATAAATTTCACCGGAACATTTAAAAAACTCTCGAAGAAAGAAAAATGGATGGCGATTGGGGGAAGCGCACTTGGCACTTATCTCAGCCTTGGTCTTTATTTGATGGCATTACAAAAGGCCCATCTGGCATCTCTCTCTGGAATTGCCATTACTGGAACGATATTCAGCTCCGCCTTTGAATGTATTATTGAAAAGCGATGGCCAAGTAAGTATCTGATCATTGCTTTTATCTTCTTTCTTCTTGGAATGAATATTCTGGTTTTCTGATCAGGCCTGTTTCCAGAGATCTTCATGATAGTCGAATTTGCACTCCGATTTCACTCGTTGAAGATACTCATGTACTTGACTTGGAAATTGAAAATCCGGATGTACATAGAGTCCCCATAGGTGTGAAGCAATCATGATATCTAGGATAGTCAGCTCAGAACTTTTATAAAAAGGAACGAGATTTGTTTTCAATTTATCGAAAAGTGGCGGTAGTTGAACCAGGTATTCCTTTCTGTTTTGAACTAAAAGGTGAAATGGTCCGCGCTTTTTTTCTTTTTTCTCTTGGAAATATTTACGGGATTCTTCATTGAATTCCTTGGTCCAAACCCAATATGGCATACAAAGATTGTGAACAGGTCCGGCAAACTCATCGAGAAGATCTTCAACTTCTTTTTTGAGTTCTACGTTTTCAAGTTGTGTGTTTTTCAACAAATCTTTTGAATCGATTTTTTTGATGATGTCTAAACTCTCATTCATCGCCGTCCCGTCATCAAATTGAACAATGGGAAGCATCTTAACGCCGGTTAGATCGATCGGGGTCTTTTCGTCATGATAATGCGTGGGTTGGCTTTCCCATTGGGTACCAAGGAAACCGAATGCCATTCTGACTCGAACACAAAAAGGGCAGTGAATGTAGTGGTAGAGCTTGATCATGAAGGAACTCTAATGAAAGCTGAGGCAAAGATCAATACTTACTTGAGCAAAAAGGTTTTTTAGGCAATTTCGGTGTTATTTGCTACACTAATGCATATACAGACATTCATCAGGAAATGGAGTTCCGCTTGAGTACATTGCTATCCGATCGCCGCTTTTGGCCCCTGTTCTGGACCCAATTTTTGGGAGCTTTGAACGATAATTTTTTCAAAAATGCCCTGGTCATTTTGATCACCTATAAGAGTATCACTCTTTATGGTCTTGGTTCGGGACTCTTGGTCGCCGCTGCTGGTGGGATTTTCATTTTTCCTTTTTTCATTTTTTCGGCCACTGCTGGTCAGATCGCCGATCGTTATGAAAAATCCAAAGTGATTTTTGTGACAAAGGTGACAGAGCTTCTGGTGATGCTGATAGCATCTGTAGGGTTCTTTACTGAGAATTATCTACTGTTGATGATTGTGCTCTTTATGATGGGTGCCCAGTCAGCATTTTTTGGACCTTTGAAATATGGAATTATTCCTCATCTCTTGAACAAGGATGAGCTGGTTCAGGGGAATGCATTTGTTGGTGGGGGAACCTTTCTTGCGATTCTAATTGGTACGATTCTAGGTGGTCTGGTTGTCACCATGGAGAGTTATTTTCCATTTCTGGCCGGTGGGCTTTGTGGTCTTGCTGCGCTTGGGATCATTAGTTCCATGTCTCTGCGAAAAGTTGGTAATGCCAACCCAGATGTGAAGATTGACTACACTCTTTTCAGACCTAGCTGGCAAATTCTAAAGATGACTGCTGCCAACAAAATGGTTTTCAAGACGATCATCGGTATTTCGTGGTTTTGGTTTTTAGGAGCTGGAATTCTTTCACTTTTACCTGTTCTTTCAAAAAATGTTCTCTTTGGGGGAGAAAAAGTCGGAACGATGTTCCTGGCCACCTTCACCATAGGTATGGGTGTCGGTTCAATGATGTCCGACAAGTTCAGCAAGAAAACAGTTGAAATTGGTATGGTTGCACCTGCTGCTCTTCTATTAAGTTTCTTCATGATTGACATGTACTGGGTGGGAGATCACTGGAGTGGAGTAGGGAGTGCTGACAACCTACTTGGTGTAAGTGAGTTCTTTCAACAAAATAATTCAATCAGAATATTTTTTGATCTATTCATGATTTCAGTTTTTGGTGGGATGTACATTATTCCTCAGATGACTTTTGTTCAGGAAGGAAGTGACCCGAAAGAGCTATCAAGAATCATCTCTGGAAACAATATCATCAATGCGCTTTTCATGGTTTCCGCAGCGGTAATGATTATGATTCTTCATTCGATGAAGGTTACCGTTCCAACTCAGTTTGGAATTCTCGCTGGAATAAATCTGTTCATGTCTTTTTGGCTTTATTATATTCACAGTGAAAGAACGGTGCGCTTTGTCATGCAAATTTTCTCGCAGACATTTTATAAGCTTGAAATTCATGGACATGAAAATATTCCAAAAGATGGAGCCGTCATTCTGGCCACTAATCACGTCAGCTATATTGATTGGGTTTTCATTATGGCCGCCAGTCCAAGGCCGGTGCGTTTTATCATCGACAATGCTTTCTATTCACTACCAACAGGTAAATTCTGGTTCTCTCAAGCGGGATTGATTCCGATTGCTACAAGAAAAGAAAGCCCCGAAGTTTTAGAGAAGGCTTTTCAGAATATCTCTGACAATATCAAAGAGGGACATTGTCTCGGAATTTTTCCTGAAGGATGGATCACTAGAGACGGTGAAATGAGAAAGTTTCAACCAGGTCTTATTAAAATTCTTAATAATGATCCAGTCAGTGTGGTTCCTGTTACACTTAAAGGACTTTGGGGAAGTATTTTTTCTTACGAAGGTGGGAAAGTAATCTTCAAGTTTCCAAAAACTCTCAGACGAACAGTTGTTGTTCATGTCGGTCAACCGATCAAGCCTCACGAGTATTGCCCTGAGACCATGAGAAATCACATGCTACAAGTTCTTGGCAAGTCAACTGGAGAAGCACCAACTCCTGGAGACGCTACTAATGGATAAGGCCATCATTGTTGATCTTGATGGAACACTATGTGATGTCGAACATCGTGTACATCACGTTCACAAAGCAGAAAAAGACTGGAAGTCTTTCAATGATGGAATGGTTGATGATTCTTTGAATATCTGGTGTGCCAAGTTGATTGAAGCGATGAATGGCAATGGCTTTAAAACAATTTTTGTCACTGGTCGCGATGAAAATTATCGCTCGCATACTGAAGAATGGCTGGCAAAAAATAAAATCAATTATCATCACCTTCATATGCGTCCGGCGATGGATTATCGTGGTGATGATGAAATCAAAAAAGAAATTTACGAAACTGAGATCAAGAGCAAGTACGATGTTCTTTTTGTTGTTGATGATAGACTCTCTGTCGTCAAAATGTGGCGTTCCATCGGTCTCGTCTGTCTCCAATGTGATTGGGGCGATTTTTAGGAGGACTTCATGAAGAATACCTTGATTACTATGATAACCATAATGCTTGTTGTTTCTTGTAACCAACAAAAAGAAGCGAAGAATAATCCTACTGGTGGAGTAGTTGAGATCAGAGGAGCACAGCTCGAAACTTTGACGCGAATTTGTGACTCTCTTGAAACAAAACGTGAATATCATGAGACAGTCGCCGACAGACAACTTAGCTATGATATAAGAACCAAGAAAAGAGATTGTGGAGATACTACCGAATTTGACCTAGGTCGTTTTCGTGCGAGTCTTCGAAGAATTATTGGGAGAGAAACGTATCTTGAAAGTTCATCAAGAACGAGATTCCTAAAAGATATTTTGACTGATCGTTCAGGAGACCTTTCACCTTTTTGCGAAAAACTTTTTTCTGGTGCTGTCGTGGAAAACACTCTTAATGTTGGTTCAAGCAAGTTTCAGTTGAGTCTTTCTAATGGGCCGCAGTTTGATAATTTTTCCATCGCCAAGGCAAGGAATAATGGAAATGGGGCATTTATTGTTTACGAAATTGAGAAGGCAAGTGTTTACACTTCAAGAAGTCGTGCCTCTCGTAATTACTGGGGTGTTCTCAAAGAACGATTGATTGTGAGAGACTGTGCGAATGGACCTGACCAGACATTCCTGCAGATCTTCAATTCCTATTGATTAGAAAAGCTCCGCTGCTTTTACACTCATTACCAGCAGGACAATTAAGAAAGTACCCATCAAAATGATGATAGGCAGGTTCTTCAGAAGGCCTAGCTGTCTTTGCTCTTTTCTCATTGGGTCATCCTTAAAATACTTTTACGCAATTAGGATAAGCAAAATCTGGGCCATGAATTTCAGGGACAAACTGACACCACCCTGTAATAGTTTCAACTACTCCCGAGATCGATAAATTTTATGAGGGTCAAATTGGGGCAAACAAAAGGGCGCCATATTGACGCCCTTTTATGATAGTTGAAAATTTTTTCAAATCAGTTCAAGTCCTTAAAGGCCTGAAGAATTCCATCAGCAGATAGGCCGTAGAGATCATAAAGTTGATCTGCTTTGTAAGCACTTTGACCGAATTTCCCACCGTTGGCGAGAGACTTCACATTGAATTCCTGTCCAGAGAGTTTCAGTGCTTGAATCAAGAGAGCACCCATTCCTCCAAGAAGCTGATGGTCTTCAATGGTGATCAATTTACCGCCAGTCTTCTTAACAGCTGCACCAATAGTTTCTACATCCGGCTTGTTGACGAAAGAGTTATTGATGACGGTTGCTGACTTTCCTTGTTCTTTCAATTTTGCAGCAGCATCGAGAGCTTTAGGAAGCATCGGTCCTGTTGCCACAATAGTAACATCAGTTCCTTCTTCGATCACTTGAGCTTTTCCCCATTTGTAATCGCAATCTTTTACAAAGTATTGTGGATGATTTTCACGTCCAAAGAAAAAACAGACGGTATCTGGCATTTTCCCATTTTCAACAGCATCCTTGAATCTTGTGATGGCCTGATACATTAGGGCCTCTGCTTCTGCAGAACAAGTACAGTTGATGATTGTTGTATGCGGGATGGCCGCTGTCGCTGCCATAAAAGTTGTTGCCTGGTGGCTGGCACCGTCAGCAGCATCTTGAAAACCTGTGTGTGAGAAAAGTGCAATGACTGGACCTTCAGAAAGTGTGGACATGATCAAAGGAAGATTTCCTTTGGTGATTCCAAATTGGGCGAATGTATCAACAATTGGAATCAGACCTTGTTTTGATAGACCAATTGCTGTTGAAACCATGTTGGCCTCTGCAACACCAAGGTCGTAGAAGTTGTCTTTACATTCTTTTTGGAAATCTGCAATTCCTGTTGAGCCTTGAAGGTCGGAGCTCAGAGAGAATACTGGAAGTCCTTCTTTCGTTGCTCTGATTGCTGCTCTTGAAAAACCAGGTTGTACTTTTTCATTGATGACTTCACTTGCTGCCTTTGCCTTTGGCTCAGGTTTTGATGCAAGAACTTCTTTTGCCCACGAATTGAACTCATCAGGGGCCGAGCCGCCGAAGATTTCATCGACGAAACCGACGAGTTTGTCATCATAGGCTCCAAGTGGATATCCATGGCCACCAGATTTTGCTTCTTCAGTTGACTTGACTCCGTAGCCTTTGATGGTCTTGGCCCATACTGCAACTGGCTTCTTTGGATTTTTTCTGGCAGCTTCCATCGCGTTTTCAATCGCAGTGTGAGTGGCCTGAAGATCGTGTCCATTCTCAACCTTGATGACATCCCATCCAAGTGTTGAAAGAGATTCGAACGTTGGGTTCATGGAGAAGCTGTCTTGATCAATTCGACCAGAAAGCTTTGTGTTGTTGTCTGAAATCACCATGACAAATGGATTAAGTTTTCCTTTACTGGCAAGCCCTGGAAGTGCAGCGAAAGACTCTTTGGCCTCTCCTTCCATACTGGCTCCGTCAGAGATAGTGACCACTGTAAGTCTGTCGTTGCCAATCAAGGCGTCGGCCATGGCCAAGCCTTGTGCTTGTGGTAGTCCCGATCCCAGTGGACCGTTTGAAATGAAAACTCCTTCAGGGTTGAGGTGAGCTTCACCGTGACCTGTGAGCTTGGATTCAATGGATCTAAACTTTTTGAGGTCATCGAAATTGAGACCATCGAAAGCATAGTTAGCGCGAAGGGCGTAGATACCGTTTTCGCAGTGACCGGCATCGTTTACGAAGTTGTAATTGTCATACCAGTTCTTTGTTTTGTCTTTGAACATGATGCCGTGGACGGAAGACATGATTTCTGCAAAAGCAGCAGGTCCTCCCCAGTGGGCGGCAGCTCCACCGATGACGGCGTGTTGGTTCATAAGGGCCACCAAGGCTCGAGTGACTTTGGGATCGCCGACTTGGGTTTCAGTGCCATCGTTGTTTTTGACGGTGACTGAGTACTTGGGGGAATCTTGTGGGGTCTTGGCCAATTTGCATTGGGTCTTAAGTGGACTCAAGGACATGGTGCCTCCAAAAAAGTGGGGGTTAACAGGGTTGCCCTATAGATATAAAATCTAGCCAATAATGAAAAGAAATGCTTTTTGGGCAGACCGTTATAACGAGGATCGTCATGCACAGTTTTGAATCACTTATCCAGGTAGCTAGTCTCATTCACAATACTGAGCCCCAGTCGCGTACTAAGAGCGAGCTAATTGTGCTCGACAAATATACTGGAGAGACCCTGGCGGCGGTAGATTTGATTGATGAGCTGCAGATGGAGGAGGCAATTCAATCCTCTCTGAGTGGCTTTGAAGCCCTTAAAAATATGTCTACAGGTGAGCGACGCGAACTTCTACAGAACTTCTCAGTGTTGATTCAACAAAATAAGGCCGCTTTGACAGACTTGGTTGTGGCCGAGGCTGGGAAGCCGTTGAGCTACGCCAGAGTTGAAGTGGAAAGAACTCTTTCCACTTTGGAGCATGCCATCGAACAGATGAGAACTTTCGGTGGAGAACAAATTCCTATGGACTTCGATGGAGGAGTGGGGAAAACAGCGCTCACCAAAAGATTTCCCAAGGGAGTGATTGCTTGCATTTCACCTTTCAATTTTCCTTTGAATCTGGCCATGCATAAAATCGCTCCTGCGATTGCCGTTGGTTGTTCAGTACTTTTGAAGCCATCTCCTTATACTCCTTTGACTGCTCTGGCCCTGGCCAATCTTGCGGTTGAGGCAGGGTTTCCTGCTGGAGCATTCAACGTGGTAATAGCTGAAAATGAAGTTTCTGAGGCCATGGTTAAAGACCCTCGAATAGCGCATCTTTCTTTTACCGGTTCACCACAGATCGGTTGGATGTTGAAAAATATTTGTGGAAAGAAGTCTGTAACTCTTGAACTTGGAGGGAATGCCGCAGTCATCATTGATGAGACTGCAGATATTCAAAAGGCCGCTGAAGCAGTGGCGAATGGCGCCTTTTTGTTTGCCGGCCAGATTTGTATTTCAACTCAAAGAATATTGATTGCCGATACGATTTATGATGATTTCAAAGATCGTCTGATGGTGGCGATGGAAAAGGTTAACGTTGGAGATCCTCGCATTGAGAAAAATACTGTCGGCCCACTGATCGATAGTGTTCATCTGCAAAGAGTTGATGACTGGGTTCAAGAGGCCATTGAATCTGGAGCGCATCTTCTCTGTGGTGGAGAACCTTTGGATTCAAATCACAATCTTTACAAGCCTACACTTCTTGAAAATGTAGGACGTGACCAGAGGGTTAGTTGTATGGAAGTCTTTGGTCCCGTTGCAGTGATGGGCAGGTTCAGCGATTTTGAAGATGCACTAGATGAAGTCAATGATTCACCTTATGGTCTTCAGGCCGGGGTTTTCACCTCACATATTGATCGCATGAAATACGCCTTTGAAACTTTGGAAGTTGGAGGATTGATGATCAATAATGTGCCTGGTTTTCGAATTGATCACATGCCTTATGGAGGGATTAAAGACTCCGGACTAGGGCGTGAAGGTACTCGATATGTGATGGAAGAGTTTACCGAACCCAGGCTTTTGATCTTCTGAATCTGGCGTTTGCCACAATTTGTGGGCGGTCTCTTCGCCCACAGTAGAGCACTCAACTCTCTGATAATTTGTTAATCCTCATCTAAAACTCTTTAGTTTCATCGATTTATTACGGGTCAAGAGTATACTTGATTTAAGAACTCAAGATTGTTGTGGTTGTGGCCGATAAGGTGAATGAGATGAAAGCGCGTAGTTCTATTTTTTATATTCTTCTTTTGATGGTGGGAATCCTCCCAACATTATCTTATTCGGCTGAACAGCAAGCCGGAGATGGCTGTGGTGTTAATATTCAGCAATCACTTCCTGGATATAATGTGATGAACTCAGATGCCGGACATGTAGTCGAGACTGTTTTGGCAGATACATGTACTGAAGCCTATCTCAACGTTTCACCTATCCAATATTCCAAGTACTGTGAATGTAACAAAGTGAATCCTACCGATGTAGAGAAGGAGCAGTTTGATATCTTCATGAAAAGAAGAGTTGGATTGAAGAAGGCCCTTGATGAAAAGGCCGAACTTGAAGGTTCGCATGGAACTTCTTCATTTCTTGTTTTTGATTCACTTGCCAAATTGAAAGAAAACTCGATTGCCTATCCAGAGACTTGTTCTGATTTGATGAAAATTGAAAAAGCAGGATATAAATCATGCATGGAAGGCGACAGACTCAATGAACTGAAGAGTATCAGTAAGCTTAATGAGCCAAAGGACTTCTTCAAGCGTATCGTTCCAGAAGATTATGATCGATATTATGAAGGATCGCAGTTTGATATTTTGACCTACTTCGGATTTGGCGGGACTAAAGGATCTCCTAATGAGAAGAAGTTTGATATCAATCACACAACAAATCCAACGAAAGCAAAAATCAACCGAGTATTGGCTGAAAATGACCAATTCAAAATTGCTCAGGAAATTATTGGACCTGCAATCGGAACAGTTTTTGATAAATACAATGTGAAATTGAACGAGCTGATCTTCGATCAGGAAGTTGAAAATTCAGAAAAAAGATTTAACGATGCTTCACAAAGTATTTCAAACAAGTTCGTTAACAATATCGCCAAAGAGAACTCTGGAAAAGTTCTACTCGCTGTAGGACATGAATTTTTTGGAAGTGGTCCGTTCAATGAGCAATCTCTGGGGATGACTGTCAAGTTGAGAGTCAAGGCGATGGATTACGCTATTAAGAACAATACATCTGGACAAAATGTTCTGAATGATACTCTGACATCAGGTCAGTACCTTAGCTCACCATTTTTTGTCAGGACAATGCTGGAGTCGATGGCCGCCAAAGCTAAAGAAAAGTATGACTCAGAAAATAAATTGTCCGACAAGGAAATCAGTGACCTTTTGAAGGGGAAAAAGATCAATGATCTTTTCACTGAAGATGAGAGGAAAGAACTCTATCAAAAATCGATTTCAGAAGTGTTCTTGAAAGTGATCAAAAACTTCAAGGATCTTGGGGCCCTTTGTACAGACTATAGAAATAACTTTAACAAGATCTGTGGTGACAATACATTTGAAGATGAAAAATATAATGGTTCTGATTTCATAGAGCATGCACTTGTCTTCAACCCAAAAGGTGCTGGAGTGAAGATCATGTGTGAAAAGGCCCTTGATCACCTCAAGAGCAATAGTGATAGTGCGAATACCGTCGAGCTCGATGAAAGAGGCTTTCTTGGTTATCTTGAACATCTTGGTGGGATCAAAATTGCGGATGATGCTAATGCTGATGGATCATCTGGACCTAGGTATTCAATGGTTGTTGGTGATGCTTCTCAAGATTCTACTGTAGTAAAGCCAGGGCAAGGTGGATTCTTATCATCAACCTATGACATGTACCGAGGAATGTTTTCTCCAAGACCAAAGCCTAATTCACCGGACAGATCAGGTCAGCCGTCAGGTGATGGGTCAAATTCAAATGGTTCAGGAACTAGAAGTTATCAGATTACCAACTTTTCAGAGCCAGATGTAGACAGAGGTGTCCTTGTTGATGCCATTATCAAAAATGATGAGAATAAGATCAGATCGGTCATGGAAAGCAGATTTGGTGATGGTCCAGCAAAACCTGTATTTGGAAATCAGAAGAAGGCCGGATTTATTGAAAATCTTGAATCTGACGTGAGCAACAATGGAAATAAAGAAATCGAAGATTTTATTTCAAAAAATTTCGCCATGTATGACAGCAATGATTCAAGCAAAGATATCAATAAAGATTTTTATTCAGGGGACAACAGTATCTTTGCCAATGATGGTCTTTTTAATACTAATAATGTTCCTACTCGTCCTGTCGAGTTTGATGAGCTGAGTGACGAGGAAAAGAAAGAGTACAACGACGCTATTGAAGAGTTGGACAAAAAAATTGAAGAAGGTGAAAAGCTCGCAGACCAAGGTGAGAAAAGCCTGGAAGAAAAAGAAACTGACAAGGAAAGAGCTGCTTTACAAAAGCAATTAGATGATCTTCGTAAATCTATTGATCAATTGAAGAAGAAAAAAGAAGTGCTTCAGACTTCAGTGGTTAAGGACGAGGACAGAAGTGTTGCTCGATCAAGAAATGATCAGTCGAGAGGACCAGCTTCAATTGATGATAAAAAATATGTTTCTACTGTTTCAAACTCATCACCTTTTAGGGCCGCTACAATCAAGAATACTGCTCCAAATTTTGGAGGAGGTAGTTCAAGTAGTGGAGGAAGTGGTGGTAGCTATAGCGGTGGCTCAACAACACCAGTTGCTTACGTCGATGGAGCCGGTGGTTATGCTGGAACAATTGTTACTGATGGAAACAAAGTCGGTAAAGAGTTGACCAAGAAGAACCCAGGTCCAGAAAGTAAAGAAGCCGTAAATTATGACAAGTTGATTCTTGAGAGAACTTCAGTCGTTCTTGCTCCAGATGTTTTCTCAAGCTATGGACAAGAACAATTTGATCAATACTATCGGGACCATGGAACAGACCCAATCGTCGTCAAGAAGCAAGTTGAAGTTGTTATAGGTGACAAAAAAGAGACTAAGGATGTTTACGTTTATTACTTCCCTGAGATGAAAGATGGGAAGATCAACTATGTGAAAAGAGACCCTGCTGCAGTCATGGGTGCCATTCAGACTGTAAAAAGTAAGAAAAAAGTAGATGCTGAGCTGGATCTCGTTAATAGGGATATCGCCCGTCACGACGAGCTGGTAACCTTATTCAAAGCAGTTATCGACTGATTCCCTGACATTTCTCATATTACACCGGCGTCGCGTCATCGTGGCCAAAGTCCTTGTATTTCCGACATAATATCCCCCAAACGGGGTATATATATGAAGAACATCAAATCATTCATTTGTCTTGTCGCTTTTATGCCGACACTACTTTTTGCTTCAGGCTCGGGACATCCTGATGTCGCCATGCCTGACTGGTCAAGAGACGCTACGCTACCTCTTGGAGCGAACAGAACAGATATCTACAATGTCGGAACTGAAAGAATGAAAGAGCTTCAAACTAAAGGCTATATCCACGCTTTGAAATATCCCATCAAAGTAACTGGCGCCTTGATTCCTTTTGAGCCACTACAATTTTTCATGGAAGCCGATCACAATAATCCACTTCGCAAACTGATCAGAAAAATTTCAGGGAGAGCTCTTCCTTTCCAAACAATGGAGGAAATGTACAAGTGGTTAGGGTTGAATCCATTCAATGATGAAAATGCTACCGGTATTTATAAAATTCCTTACCCTGAAGGAAACAAGCCGGACTATTATATGGGTGCCAGTATTCTTGATACTCCTCGAGGTAAGGCCATCACTTTCAGCTGCGCCACTTGCCACTCGCAAAGCATGTTTGGAAAAACCGTCATGGGTCTAACCAACAAGAGACCGCGGGCCAATACTTTTTTTACTCTCGCGAAAAAGACTGTTCCTTTGATTCCAAGTCATATCTTCAAAGCGGCAACTCGTGCGACTGAAGATGAAAGAAAAATGTTCAGAAAGACAAAGTACAATTTATTCTCGATCGGTGCAGTAGAACCTCAAGTTCTCGGACTTGATACTTCTCTTCCACAAGTCGCACTTTCTCTTTCTCGTAGAAAGAAAGATGAGGTGGCTTCCAAGTCTCGTTTTTATGAGCGCTTTCCCAGAAAGAACAAACTAGATAACTTTGTTGCTGACTCCAAGCCAGCGACATGGTGGAACCTCAAATACAAAACCCGTTGGTTGTCTGACGGTTCAATTGTTGAAGGGAATCCTATCTTCACTAATTTTCTTTGGAATGAAATTGGAAGAGGAGCTGACCTGGTTGAGCTTCAAGAGTGGCTCAGTAATAACATGGATAAGGTTCAAGAACTGACTGCAGCTGTGTTTGCTACTCAGGCGCCGAAATGGACTGACTTCTTTCCAGCTGACAGCATCAACATAGAAAAGGCCAAAAGAGGTGAGACGATCTTCAACGATACTTGTAAAAAGTGTCACGGATCTTATCAGAAGGGTTGGTCTTTAATGCAAGGGCCGGGACTCTCGGCTGAGGAACAGATCAAAACAGTTCAAGTTACATATCATGAGAAAACACCAGTCAAAAATGTGGGAACTGATCCCCAGAGATGGCAGGGGACAGCGGCCTTTGCCGATGCTCTCAACAACCTAAAAATCAGCAAGTGGATGAAGACAGTAGTTGAGCCTCAAGAAGGTTATGTCCCACCTCCACTTGAAGGAATTTGGGCAAGGTACCCTTACTTTCATAACAATGCGGTTCCAAACCTCTGTGCTCTTTTCACTCCACCGGCATCCCGCCCTGTGACTTTTATTCAGGGACCGGCCGATGATCCTGAGGCAGATTTCACTCAAGAATGTGTCGGTTACCCGGTCGGAAAAGATATCCCGAAAGAGTGGCACGATGAAAAAGACGCCCTTTTCGATACCCGAAAGCCTGGACTTCGCAACACTGGCCACTACAAAATGTGGTTGGATGAGGAAGGTAATGAGAAGTATTCGTGGGAAGAAAAGATGGCCGTTATCGAATATTTGAAGACCCTTTGAGCGCAGCAGCAATGTTGCGCTTTTCTCTCTGACTTTGATACTCTTTCTCCTTGTTTATACGCGGGGAGAAAATGGAAATCGAGATCAGGCCTCTCACAGAAAGTGATCTGGAAGCTGTACGTTTGTTCACAGACAAATGGATCGGCGACAATTACTTTTCTTTGGAAGAACTTCAAAAGATTTTCGAATGGAGCCAGAAGGGTGGAAAAACGGCCAGCTTTCTCGCTATGGATGGAGACACCATCGCCGGTGCACGTCTGACTTATGCTCCGGGAGTTTGGATCAACCCAGATACTCGCGGTCTAACAAGTGATCTATGGGAAACTTCTCCAGAAAATACTGCCTATTTCAAAAGTCTTTTTGTCAGTGGTGATTATCAGCAACAGGGAATTGGTAAAAAGCTATCTGATACTTCCATTTCTGTTTTAAAAGATATGGGGGCCGAGGCCATTCTTTGTCATAGTTGGCTTGAGTCACCAGGGAACTCTTCCCAAAGATATCTCCAGAGAATGGGATTTGAATCAGTGAAGGAACATGAAAAATTCTGGTATCCGATTGATTATGAATGCACGCGATGTTCGCCTGACAGATGTGTCTGTACGGCAATGGAAATGATTAAATATTTAAGAGAGGATTGAGATGAGTATCTCGCTATGGTTGGACCAATCTGGTCGTGAAGTTATCAATAAAGACATTGTTATTATCGGTGGTGGTATTGCCGGTATGTCTGCCGCCTATTGGTTGCAAAAAGAAGATCCGACACTTGATATCGCTCTTGTTGAAAAGAGTGGCCTGGGATTTGGAGCAACCGGAAGAAATGCAGGATTCATCACTTGCGGTTCTGTTGAGCACTTCAACCGTCTTGTTGGAACTCATGGTGAAAAAGCCGCACTTGAGATCTGGAAATTCTCAGAGGACAATCTCAAGTATCTCAAAGAAGAAATCATCCAGGACAGTGAAGAAGAACTTTTGTTTGAACACAAAGGCAGTTTCTCACTGGCCTCCACAGATAACGAACTTAAAGAACTCAAGGAATCAGCCAACCTGATGGAGTCTATGGGAATCAATGTTGAAACCATTGA
>JBFEVX010000139.1:0-8828 GCA_041546685.1 Bacteriovoracaceae bacterium
AAGGTAGAGAGATGCTTGAAAACTCATCTGAAGAATCTTGAAATTGAGGAAAAAACAATCCCAAACCTTTCATTAATTGGAGCTGTTGAACTTCATTCAAATTTGTAAGATCGAGAACTCTTGTTCCCACTTCGAACTGTTCATAGCAGTATACCTCTTCCTCCGATGGAGAAAAAGAAACCTGAAGATCATCCCCAGCTCCAGAGAATGTCAGCTTGTAATAATTCAAATCGCGTTCCGTTTGGCCAAGAGTAGCTGCTTCCTATTATACAGTCCTTCCCCAGTATAGATCAAAAGTGCAGACCAAATCAGGGCAAAACTCGAAGCATGAACATTTGTAAAGGCCTCTTTGTAGACAAGAACACCTATCATCAATTGGAAAGTAGGAGCAAGATATTGAACCAGCCCCAGAGTTGTCAAAGTCAGGTGCTTAACTGCATGTCCGAAGGCGCTCAATGGAAGAACTGTCGCCAGACCTGATAGCAAAGTCAATGTCATCACTTTCGGAGATTGAGAGGGCCAGAGAAGTTTTGAATTTCCAACTAACCAGCCAAGATAACTTAAGGCCACAGGCAAAAGAAGAATGTTTTCAGCTCCCAGTCCCACCAAGGACTTAGCGCCTAGCCTCTTCTTTGTAAGTCCATAGAGAGCAAAAGTACCGGCCACTGCCAATGCTATCCATGGTTTTCCGACGCTGTTTAGAAACATCCATCCAACACCAAGAGCTGCGATGGTAATCGCCATCCACTGGGCCTTTCGAAGACGCTCTCCAAGAAAGAAGACACCTAGAAAAACATTCATTAAAGGGTTTATGAAATATCCCAAACTGGTCTCAACAATATACCCTGAATTGACGGCCCAAACGTAGATCAACCAGTTGGAGCCGATCAAGAGAGTGGACATCAGGACCAAAAGCGATTGTTCTTTGATTAGCTTGAGAGACTCTCTAAGCTCAGAACGGATGGCCAGAATTGAAACGATCACCAAAAGAGCACAAACCACTCGAAATGACATAATTTCGTAGGGAGGAATGGACTTGATCTGTTTCCAAAATAGAGGAACAAACCCCCAAAAAGCGAAGGCAAAAACTCCTGAAGCTAGACCTTTTGTATATTCAGTATTCATATCGATTCCCAGAGCTTTGATTACACCAAAACTTGTGCTATCAAAAGCTCTGAGGTGTGAATTATGCGTTTTAATTGCAACGTGGATGGTATCGATATCACGATAGAATTACTTGAGAAAAAGCCGGTCAAAGGTTCTGGGTCAGGATTTTTCCAAAAACCCACCAAAGCGGTTTTTGATATCTACTTCACTTCTAAGAAAAGTGGCACTGAAATGATTCATGTAAGCCAGAATCATATATTGAAAAATACTCAAAAGTATCTTGAAACCAATGTTCCTAATTATATTGAGGAGCGCGAACTCATTGAGCACGTGCTCCATCATTGGGAACTGGAATCCAAAAAAGATCCCAACAAGCCCGACTGGGCCAAAGATTAAAACTTGTAATTGATGTTCAATCCCAGAGTCAATCCATCTTGATCCAACAAAGATGTATTCTGGCTGTTCCATGATACATAAGGATTGAAATTAAAACTGTCTCTAATCAAGTCGAAGCCAGTAATGATTTCTTGTCCATTTTCAATCTGAAGTCCGTCCAAAGTGGTTGAACCAAGAACTCGATATCCTAAATGTACTGAAGATGCCGTATTTGCATTCTCATCAAGTAGAAGTCTCAACTCAGGACCTACACCTAAGATCCAGGTCTTTTTCAATTTGAATGTATCGGTCGTCTTGCTGGTTACAAAAGCTCTCTCAGATGCTCCTAAACGAAGCCCAGTCAATAGTCTGGAGAATGCCAGGTAATCAGCTCCCAACTCTCCTGAAAGATAAATGTTACTATCTGAATTAGCTGTTTCATTTCCACTGGCTTTCAAATCCATTTTTGAGATTTGAACAGTTGCATTCAAAGATGCTTTTTCATTAAGAAGATATTTTGCATTAACTGAAGCATTCAATGTCGCAGCCGATGAAAGAGAATCAACATCTTTGGTTTTGTTGTCGATTAGATCCAAACTGTTAAAAGAGATTCCTGCTCCTAGTTTAGCAACAACTGTCTTTGCATCTTTTCTGTCAGCAAGAAGAAAATCAAAAGAAGTTCTTTCTGGAGCAGCTTGAGTCAGTTGTGTTTCATCAGTTGAAGCTTTTTCACTATTTTCTTTTGCCGCAATAACATTGGCCTTTTCCAATGTCTTATCCAGGTCAGCAACAGTGGCCCTGAGTTTGATCTCTGTGCCTGGCTCAATTAGATTTGGATTTTTGATATTAGGATTCAAAAGAAGAAGCTTGGTCAATCGTCCATCTTCTCCATATAGTGGTCCACCTTTAAGTTTGCTTAAGGCGATGGCAGAGAGGGTATCTCCATTTTTAACAATGTAGTCCGGTGAATAGGCCATAACGGCTAGACTGGTCAGTGTACAAGCGGCCAGAATTCCAAGATTTTTAACAGTCTTTGTTTTCATGTGTGGTGTCCTCCAATACGACTCTTTCTGAGTCCGGGGAACTTTTATCAAACTCGCCAAAAGTGAGCAAGGTATTTGAATTTATTACATTTTCGGTGTCATTTTGGACCCATTCTTTTTTACATGACACATTGCACGGTTTGTTTGATTCAGCTATAAATAGCAAAACTTTTTATTGGAATTGGACTTTAACTGATGAAGATTACTCTCTTTTTGATCCTTCTTTTAGTTTCAACACTGACTGTGGCCCAGGACTCAAATGATTTCCTGTCTCAGATCCAGGCGATTGAATCAGCAGACTATTCTTCTGGAAGTCAGGAAGAGAAGACCCAAAAAATTAAAGAGAACTTCCTAAAGATTCACAACTTCACTTATAACTACGGTTCAAAGATTCTTTTCAAGCTAAATGAAGGGAATACTCCAAATGGACATGAGCTCAATCTTATCCATGAGACTCTCTCCACATATATCAAACTCAGTTCCAAGTTGAATGCTCATCTCAATAAAATCAATCCACAAAGTCGAATTCTTAATGATATTGAATCACAATCGACCCTTGATGAATTGCAATGGTTGGAACTAAAGGCAGTTCTTCTTTCAAATTACAAGAATACATTCAAAGTCTTCTTTGAAAACAAAACTCTTAGAAGAATTATCAAAGACCAGATGAATAGAGAAAATTACGGACTTGGTGGAATAGAAAATATCACCAATTCAATTCTCAACAAAGATTTCTCAACAAAGCTTCAGGATGCACTGGATATCTTCATCTCCAAAGAAAATGAGTTGACTGAAGCCAAAAGTGACAAGATAGATTCACTGGCGAATAACATCAGATCAACTGTTGCATACAAAATCAGACTTGAAGGTGGTGCACTGGCAGAACTTGCTTCACAAAGAGGATACATCGACAACTCTGGAGACTCATTGAGTAGATTCTTTGGAAGAGTCACCAATGCCATCAGTCTTGGTTTTGGAAGTGTTGCTGGAAACATTTCATGGAGAGAGGGCTACCTTAAAGACAACACTCCGGCATTTGCTCACATTCAAGAAAAAATCAGACCACTTGACCTTCTTCTTGAGAAGAGAGGATTTGTATTCACAGATTTTACTATTCCAGGAAACTGGGGACACGTTGCCGTCTATCTTGGAACGGAAGAAGAATTGAAAGCACTTGGAATGTGGGAACACCCTGCGATCAAGCCTCATCACCAAAAAATCAAAGAAGGACTTACTGTTTTTCAAGTAAGAAGATGGGGACTTGAGTTTGTCACCTTGAAATCATTTATGAATTTAGATGAAATTGCCATCATCAGGCATAAAAACATTCTCAATAGAAACAAAATTGAACTTGGAAGAGTTTACGAGAATCTTTTCGATCAAATTGGAAAGAAATACGACTTTGGTTTCGATGCACTTTCTACCAATGAAATCACATGTACTGAAATCATTAGTTTAAGCTTTGGAGACGTCAACTGGCCGACTGCTTATACACTTGGAAGAGTTACTATCAGCCCTGACGATATGGCGCAAATCGCACTTTATTCAAATTCTCCAGTGGAGTTTGTTACATACATCAAGTCTACTGACTGGGACCAGATCAAATACAAATCAGTCAAAGGTTTTGCTTCTGTCATGAGGTACAGAACAAAGAAGAACCTTGATGGAACTCTCAGGTTTGACGAATATACACGTAAATGTACACCGCAAAGGCGTCGTGTACAAGGCGGTCTCAGACTATCAAGAAAATGTGAAACTGAGTGGAAACATCACAGCTACACAGGTGAAACACTCTAAGATTCTTCTATCGGATTGATTTCTTCCACTTCTGGTAGAATGATTTCCTGACCGACTCTCAGGAAGTCACTGGTTTTTTTCTTTTGATACTTTCGATAAAGCCAATATGGAAGTCCCTGATCTTTCAGGATTTCTGAAAGTGTGTCTCCCCTTTTAACATTGTATTTTCTTGTTTCTGTAATTTTAAAATTCGAATAAAAATCTTCTTGAATAGAAACATGATACTCGTTTCTTTTCTGTTTAAAGTGAATCAGCCTTGCTTCTTTAATGGGGATTTTGATTTTCTGCCCCATGCTGATCACTCTCCCCATTGCGAGCCGATTCAAGTCCCTGATGCTTTGAGTTCGCACTCCGGCCCATTCAGCAAAATGTCCTAATGTTTCTTCAGTTTCAATTGAAATCTCATAAACATCTCGTGAGATATTCTTCAATTCCAATTCATAATCAAAAAGAGAGATTAAAGGAGAAGGTTCAGAGGTAGTACCAGTTTTCAAGTCTTTTTTAGAAACGATCTTTTTCAATTTATTCATGAAACTTGTTTTTTCAGTCTTTCTCGTCAGAGTTTCGTCTGACGAAGTCAAAGAAGGTCCAGAAGGTGACTTCATAGCTATTTTTGTCTCAGCTACAGCTTTTTTAGAATCCTTTCCCGGGATATTCAATTTCATACCTGGATAAATCTTGGATGGATCTGAAATCTGGTTAAACTGGATAAGATCACTCATGGCGACACGATATGACCTGGAGATATCAAAAAGATTTTCACCTCGTGAAACGATATGCATATTCGCGACATCCATTTCCTTGAAGTCGGATTTAAAGTCAGCAAGCGCCAATTTGTATTCATTCAATTTCTTGCTTCCAACCACAGGAACTCTGAAGACAAATCCTCGTGGAAGATAGAGAGAGTTTCGATAAGCAGATCTTCTAATGGAATGATTATACTTTCTGATAACCGACTTGCTAAGGCCTGTTACTTTTGAAAGTTGAGACACAGTATAAGGCTTGTCCAACGTTAACTCTGAAAACTTGTATGTCGGCGGCTTTTTGAACTTCTTAAAGTAACGGGTAGGGTCTTCTGAAATCTCAACCGTTGCCATGAAAGTGGCATAAAAGTTTTTCGAAGCAAACCCAAATCTTCTTCCGTTGTATTTTTCAATAATAGTGTTGATATCAGTAGTTCCAAGCTTGTTGATGGCCCTCTTCATGCTAAGTGGTCCATGATTATAAGCGGTCAGTGCGAGAGGCCAGCTTTTCAACATTTTATAGTTGTCTTTGAGAAATCTCGCTGCCGCTTTCGTTGCTTTAATCGGATCACGTCTTTCATCGATGATGTAAGTGACTTTCAATTTGTAGAGCCTGGCAGTAGAGCGCATGAATTGCCAGATACCAGCTGCTCCAACCTTTGAATAGGCTTCATAATTAAACGAACTTTCAACATGTGGCAGATAAGTCAACTCGTGAGGTAAACCAAGATCTTCAAATATTTTTTCAATATATTCCAAGTACGCATAGGAACGAATCAGTCCTTCATAGTAACGATCGCTCAAACCGTATTGAAAGCGAATGTCATTTGACATCTTATAAAGCTCATTTCGTGAACGTTTTCCTACAATATCGGCGATTTTCTGTTCTTCGTTGTTGAGCTTTCGATATCCTTTGTCAGCAATGGAGCGAAGAATCTTTCTCAATTGATGACGCTCCTCTTTAGTTTGCCTGATTCTCCCACGTCGTGATGATTTCAATTTGATCTTCCCATAAATTACAGAAAGATCCTCTGAATCATGCATGAAAGCTTCTGTCGTACTGATTTCGGTATAAACTTTTTTCCAAAAGTCCACTCGGGTTCTCATTTCTCCTCTTACAGGAAAACCAGAATCTCTCTTGATTTTGGCGGAATAACCATCAAGTGGAATGTAAAACAGAGCAAGAATGACAACCAGACGAAATAAAATGACTCACCTCTTTTTGAATATCTTAATGATAGAAAACAGTAGGGAAACAGTCAAAAACTCAATACACAACACCTTTGATCAGCTTTATATGTCTTGTCTTGATACTGCCCTCTAGTAAAATGAATCCAATATGAAATTGACGAAGAGACCAATAAAAAAATTTGAGCTTCCAGAGCTCGATCACATCAAAGAACTGGCCAAGACCCAGGACGAATTGGTTAAAATTGATGTCGTCGCAGAAGTTACACATAATGGTACTACATACCCTATTCATTCTTTTACGATTGGAACAAAAGATACATCTAGACCGACAATTGGATTATTCGGAGGTGTTCACGGACTGGAAAGAGTAGGTACACAGGTCGTTCTCTCTTATCTGACTTCCACATTAGCTCAGCTCAAGTGGGATAAAGATCTTCGTAAAACTCTTCAAAAAACCAGAATATGTTCTATTCCTTTGATTAACCCGGTTGGTATGTCTCTTCATAGTCGATGTAATGGAAATGGAATTGATCTGATGAGAAATTCCCCTGTCGAGGCCGATCCCAGTACAACATACCCTTTGCTATCTGGACACAGAATTGGAAACTGGCTGCCCTGGTATCGAGGAGATGAAAATTCTAATATGGAAATAGAGGCCCAGGCCGTCGTCGACTTCATGGTGAATAACGTTTTTCCGTCAGACACGGCCATCACAGTGGATTTTCATTCTGGTTTTGGGATGCGTGATCGTCTTTGGTATCCCTATGCCAAATCCAAAGAACCATTTCCAGACACTCCTGCAGTACATAAAATGACTGAAATACTTGAACAAACGTTACCTCATCATGTCTACAAGATTGAAACCCAATCCGACTCCTATACAACCCACGGAGATCTTTGGGATCATCTCTATGACCTGCACAAAGAGACCCCTGGATCAAAAGAGAAACTTTTCATTCCATGGACCTTGGAGATGGGATCATGGGTATGGATGAAGAAGAACCCATTTCAAGTTTTTTCAAAGTCAGGTTTTTTTAACCCAATTAAAGAACACAGAGTGTCCCGAATCATGCGAAGACACCTCTTGCTTATCGACTTCTTTTTCAGGATGACCAGAAATAGAAAGTCATGGAGATACGATTAATGAGCCAATACAACTGGATTTTAGTAAGAGGACTTTCGAGACAAACAAAACATTGGGGAAGTTTCCCTGAAAGACTTGCTGATGAAACGGGAGGAAAAGTTTTCAAACTAGAGCTTCCTGGAGTTGGTATCAAGAATGATATTCCGGCAAAAACTTCAATCAGAGAAAATGTCGATCATCTAAGAGAAGAGCTTCAAAAACTGAAGGCTGAAAACCAGGGAGACTGGGGCATTGTTGCTGTCTCTCTTGGTGGAATGATTGCCATGGAATGGTGTGCGGTTTACCCTGAAGATTTCAAGCATATGATTGTTCTCAACAGTAGTGCAGGAAATCTCAGCTCTCCATTTAAAAGACTCCAACCAGAAGCGATTAAGACTATTGCCGGTTTGTTTTTTAAAAGTGACCTCGAGCATCGAGAGAGAAAAGTTCTTGAACTTACCACAAACATAGCAGATATCAACGATGACCTGGTGAAAGAATGGTCGAACATCAATCGAGAACGTCCTATTACCAGACAAAGTTTTCTAAGGCAGCTCTTTGCAGCAGCGAAATTTCGAGTGCCAGATAGAGTTGGGCCAAAGGCGCTGGTAGTGATTTCTAAAGCTGACAAATTATGTAATCCTAGTTGCCCGATGAAACTTGCAGATCACCTTGGAGCCCATTCTGTATTCCATGATACGGCCGGACACGATATCGCACTGGATGCGCCAGACTGGCTGGCTAAAGAAATCAAAAATTTTTCAATGGAATCAGTAAATTAGACAGGGCAAACTTTTGGTAACAAGATAGTAAAGGTAGATCCTTTTCCCTCTTCACTCTGAACCTCAATGGTTCCTGACATTTCCCCCAAAATCAAACGACAGATGGAAAGGCCGAGACCAATCCCTGTATGACTTCGACTATCAGTTGCATCAACTTGATAAAAGCTTTGAAACAGGTTCTTCTTACTGCCTTCTGGAATCCCCTGCCCCTGATCAATAATTTGAATCATAATATTGGAACTTGATTCTTTCGCTATTAGTTTGACTTCAGTTCCTTTATCGGAATACTTGATGGCGTTATCGAGGAGATTTCCTATAACCTGGTGAAAACGGTCCTTGTCCGTGCAAATGGTGAGTTTCGAATCAGCATCCAGAGAATAAGAGATCTTTCTTTGATTAAAGAAATCACTGAAAGACTTGAGACTATTATTCAAAAGCTCATTTAAATTATGTGTTTCTAGAATCATTGGTAATTTTTTTCTTTCAAGTTTATTGAAATTTAAAAGGTCTCCTATGATTCGATTCATTCTTTCACCATTATCTATGGCAATTCTTAAGATTTCATCCTGTTCTTCCGCATTCAAATCCAAAGTTCCATTTTTGAGATCTTTCAACATTTTAAGAGACCCTAGGATTGAAGCCATTGGTGTTTTCAATTCATGTGAAA
>JBFEVX010000066.1:0-21640 GCA_041546685.1 Bacteriovoracaceae bacterium
ATCAGCTTCAGCGACCAGGTATTCACCTGAACCAACTTTGGCATGACCTTTAAGGTTGTCTACAATACCGCCGATAACATATGTCGGCTCATACTGGCTTTCCTGAAGTATCGTCGCCAACATACTTGTCGTAGTCGTCTTCCCATGAGTTCCAGCAATTGCAATTCCTTTCTTCAGTCTCATAAGTTCCGCCAACATTTCAGCTCTTCTCATGATTGGAATTCTATTCTCTTTGGCCTGAACTATTTCCGGGTTGTCTTGTCTGATTGCAGAAGAGTAAACCAACACTGTTGCGCCTTTTACATTTTCCGCTTTATGGCCAATATATACTTCAGCTCCCATCGATTGGAGCTTTTCAACTGTAGACGATTTAGATGCATCTGAACCAGATACCTTGTAACCGAGTGCGAGTAGAATTTCTGCAATTCCACTCATTCCAATTCCACCAATACCTATAAAATGAACGTGAACATCACTTCTGGCCGTTAACAAAGTTTATCTCCGCGAATGTCGATTAAAAGCCAGGAAAGTTCTGTTGTTCTTCTGAACCCGGATCCCTATTGAAGCCTTGGGACTGACTGAACGAGCTTTGCTGACCGAAACGCTGGCCATTATAGTACGAAGTGCCCTCAGATGTGAAATTCTCAAAGCCGCCCGTGCGCGGCGCATTCAAACGCTGTTGGTATCGGTAAACAGAGAGAATGATTCCAACTGCAACACAGTTCATAATCAGTGACGTTCCACCATAACTTACAAAAGGGAGGTTAAGACCCTTGGTCGGCAAAAGCCCCAAGACTACACCCATGTTCAAGAAGGCCTGAAGACCAATAGTGTACGTGACTGCAGAGACAACCATGGCCCCATAACGGTCTTCAACCTTAGTAGCAATCTTCATTCCTTGATATACGAAGGTGATAAAGAGCCCAACCAGGACGATTACTCCTAAAAATCCCAGCTCCTCTCCAATTACACTGAAGATAAAGTCGTTATGCGCTTCTGGAAGATAAAAAAGCTTTTCATTACTATTACCGAGCCCTTCTCCAACGATACCTCCGTTAGCAAACCCAAAGAGTGACTGGATGATCTGAAATCCACTTCCTCTTGGGTTTTTCCAAGGATCCAAAAAGGCAAAAAGTCTTCGAACACGGTAAGGCTGACTAACAAGAATCATCGCTCCAATAGCGAGTCCAACAGGAATAGCTCCATAAAAAATCTTTCTTGGAAAATTACTTAGAAAGCATGTGAACGCCATTACCAGACAACATATAGAAAACGTTCCAAAGTCTGGTTGAAGAACTAAAATTCCAAGAGGGGCCAGAAGCCACAATCCTTTTGAGATTTTTTCATTCTTAGTCATGGAGTTGAATGTATCGAAGTATTGGATTGAAAAAAGGAGTGTCGAAAACTTAAGCATCTCACCTGGCTGTAATCCCATGAACCCTAGGTTGATCCAACGACTTGCTCCATTCACAGAATGCTGAATGCCTGGAATTAATGTCAAAACCATCATTATAGCTATAGCGACATGGCCACCGTAGGCCAACTTCTGCCAAAACTTGAATTTCATTCGGTACATGATAAATGCACCGACGATTCCGATCATTAAGTAGACCATCTGCTTAAAGAAGATGTGAGCAGCACTTGAGTGGACTTCTCTGGAATAGAGATAGGAGGAACTAAGAACCATCACTGCACCAATGACAATGATCACACCCAATACGATCAGGAATCTTTTAACTATGGTGTCGAGTTCTTCGTGATTTCCCATAGTAAAATTCTATCAGAAATCACATGCTTTACAACAAGTGTCGTTATCAAAGCTGATAAACAAGTTTCTTGAAGTAGTTTCCTCTTTCTTCAAAATCTCTGAAGAAGTCTGAACTTGGATTTCCTGGAGAAAGAAGAATCGTATCTCCAGTTCTCGACTTTTGATAAGCCAAAAGAACAGATTCTTCAAAAGAACCAACAATGAATGTTTGGTCGTGATCACCAAGCGCTCTATTCATTCTTTCTTTGGACTCACCAACCAACACAAGAACTCTTGCGTTTCTGATGATGTCATCTGTGTAAGGCTCATATTCGATCTCTTCAATATCCTTTCCTCCTGCAATCAGGATCGGAGGATTCTTGAAGCTTTTAATACTATCGATCATCTCTTCCATGGTTTCAGCTTTTGAATCGTTATAGAAACAAACGCCGTTCTTTTCCATTAGGAATTCGAGACGGTGAGGGATTCCCGGGAATTTTTCAATACAAGTCTGGATAGCCTTGTCGGAAACTTCTAGGGCCTTACAAGCTGTTACCGCAGCCAGTAGGTTCTCTCTATTATTCTGACCAACAATTCTCATTTTGTTGACCTTGAACTCTGAGTGGTAGTTAATGTTGCTGTGAATTCTTCTATCGTGGAAGTGAGTTCCTTGAATTTCGTTCATCACTCCCATATTCATAAAGCTCTTTCTTGAGTACCAATAAGTCTGGCAATTCGCATTTCTAAAGAATGTGTTGTTCGCAAGAGTATCAAAGTTCACAACCAACGTGTCATCAGGAGAAAGTGTCTTGATGATGCTGAGTTTGGTTTCAATATATTCACCAACAGATTTGAAATGTGAGTCTGAATACTTTTCAGAAATATTTGTAAAAACAACAAGCTTTGGATGAAAGTTTTGTACTGCTCTCATTTGTGATGCTGAAACTTCAACAACAACGTAATCCACTTCATCTTTGTTCGGTAGCATTGCATATTCGATGAAAGGAGTTTCACTTGTTCCACCTACGAATACATTTTTTCCATCAAGCTTCAAGGTGAATCCAATCATATGAGCAACAGTTGTGCGTCCTGAAGATCCGCAAACGGCAATGATTGGTTTTCTGCAAAGAAGATTCGCAAGTGCAAATTCAGAATAGACTTCTTTCCCATGAGTTCTTGCAAGCTCAAGTTGTGGAAGGTCCGGACTTACAGAACTTGAATAAACGACTACATCAGCATCGATGAAGTCTTCATCTCTGTGCTCACCGAAAGTCATTTCAAGTGCTGGCTTAATTTTTTTAAGTTTCTTTACCGCTTTATTGAGATCAAAGATCGGCTTGATATCAGTGACTCTGATCGGGCATTCGAGTTGATTAAAAAAGTTAATCAACTTGAAACCGGTTTTACCAACTCCTACAATCAGAATTTTCTTGTTCTTGAACCTTTCCATTTACGACTACTCCTATCGCATCTTCAATGTGGCTACGGCAAAGATCGCAAGGAAGATACTAATAATCCAAAACCTCACGATAACTTTTGGCTCGGGCCAACCCATAAGCTCAAAATGGTGATGAATGGGAGCCATCTTAAAAATTCTTTTCTTTCTGGTCTTATAGGAAGCAACTTGCAAAATTACCGAAATGGCTTCGGTAACAAAAACTCCACCAATAATCACAAAAAGAACTTCATTTTTTGTCAGTACAGCAATGGTGCCAAGCGTTCCTCCCAACGAGAGGGAACCGACATCACCCATGAATATCTGAGCTGGATACGAGTTGTACCATAAAAAGCCCACCCCTGCACCTATTATGGCGGCTGCAAAGATGGTCAACTCACCCACGCTGTCGACGTATGGAACGAAGAGATAACCTGAAATCTCCCTGTGCCCCGCAACATATGTCATCAATCCTAAAGAAGCGGCACTGGTGATTATTGGACCGATTGCCAGGCCGTCCAGTCCATCGGTTAGATTAACTGCGTTACTTGAGCCAACAATAACTAGCGCTGCAAAGAAATGAAAAAAGATTCCCAAATCTAGAAGAGGACCTTTAACAAACGGAACGTAAAGGGTTGTATCAATTACCTGGTAGTGAACCAATAAAAAAGACGCCGCAAAAGCTGTCACAAATTGCCACAGAAGTTTTCCCTTGGCAGAGATTCCGTCAGTATTTTTCTTCAAAACCTTGAGGTAATCGTCCAAGAATCCCAACAAGAAGTAACTCAGGGTGACGCCAATTGTCACAAGAAGTGGAATGGAAAAGAAGTTACCACTAATCAATATCGCAGCAAAAATACTTCCAAGAATAAAAACACCACCCATGGTCGGTGTCCCGGCTTTTTTGAGGTGCGACTCTGGACCGTCATCTCTAACGACCTGCCCAAATTGCTTTCTCTTCATGAAGTTGATGAAGTGCTTGCCCCACCAGATAGAAATTAATGTTGCCGCCAGAAATGCAACGAAAGATCTGAAGGTGATGTAGCGAAAAATATTCAGGGCACCGATGTCCTGATTCAGCGGATAGAGCAGGTGATAAAACATGTTCCGTTCCTTGGAGTTTTGAAATTTTGCTCAGATATTAAAATATATCTATTAATGACTCTAGTTGTAAAGAACGGGAGCCTTTAATAAAGGCGTGAGTGACATTTTCTAAGGCAGGTTTGGACTCAATGAGGTCACGACAAGAACTGAAGGTTTCACCCGACTTTGCTCCATCAAGGTAGTCTGAAGCAAAGCGACCCACAAAGATTGATTGTGAATGCTGATATTTATTTAAAATTTCACCCATTTCTCTATGATAGTCAGATGATTTATCTCCAAGTTCATTCATATCACCAAGAATGACGAGGGCATTTTTTTGATCGACTCCGTTTTTTTCCAAAAAAGTAAAAAAGTACTCGAGGCTCACCTTCATAGAAGATGGATTTGCATTATAGGCGTCCATGAAAACCTTTGTTGCTCCACGGGTTACCCAATTTGCTCGATTCATTTCTGGAAGTTCATAATTCATGGCCGCATTCAAAAACTGTTCAGCTTTATCTGGATAAATCAAACAAACCAAACTTAAACAGGTCACCATGTTGGAATAATTATATTCACCACCAAGTTTATCAGTTTCAAACTCAAAGGTTCCACCTGCAACTTCGAACTCAACTTTATTACCAGTCTTCTTGAAATTTGTTTTTGTTAGTGTTTTTCCCTCGAGTGTTGATAGGAATACATCACTACTTGGTACAACAAAAAAACCATTTCCCTTTCTCTCGACATGATCAAAGAGTGCTCTCTTCTCTTTAAAAACATTTCCTTCAGTATGAAAAAACTCAAGGTGTGATTGACCAATATTGGTAATCATCCCATGGTCATGGTCACCAATTTCACAAAGGGCCGGGATTTCCCCTGGGTGGTTGGTTCCCATTTCTAAAATACAAACCCGATGCTTCTCTTCAAGGTCAAGCAGTGTCATCGGAACGCCAATATGATTATTTAAATTTCCTTTTGTCGAATGTACCTTGTCGCCGAATACACTTTCAAGGATTGCTTTAAGCATCTCTTTATGGGTTGTTTTTCCATTTGAACCGGTGATTCCAATAATGACTCCACCAGTTTTTTTAAAATCATCACGTCGATGACGACCAAGATCCTGTAAATAAGCAATACTGTTTTCAACTTCAACAAAACAGGTTTCATCTAATTTAAGAGTTTCTAATTTTTTCAGGTTTTTTTCTGTCGATTCAAAAATGACGATGGGGCATTTTTTTTCAAGAACACTGTCTATGTAATCAAAGCCATCGAACTTTTCGCCATTTATTGCATAAAAGATCTGTCCAGATTCATATTTTCTAGAGTCTGTACAAATTTCGAATAAACCTTCTTGTACAGAACCGTGGATTTTTACAAGTGGTTTGGAATTTTTGATATGTCTTGAATCAATCATTCATTTTCCAATATATTCTTCTACGACTTCAAAATCACTAAAATGATTTTTTACACCGTTGATTTCTTGGTATTCCTCATGTCCTTTACCGGCAATCAATATGACCCCATCTTGATTCTCTTTTAAGGCCGTTTCAATGGCAAGTTTTCGATCGAGAATTACTGAATACTCTTTTTTCATTCCTGCTTTGATATCATCAACAATTTTTTCAGGGTCCTCTGTTCTTGGATTGTCATTCGTCACGATGACAGTATCACCATATTTTTCAGCTATTTCTCCCATCAAGGGTCTCTTTTTATCATCCCTGTCTCCACCACAACCGAACACAACAGTAAAATGTCCTGGATAGGCACTTCGAACTTCCTTGCAGATATTTTCAAGAGCATCTGGAGTATGAGCATAATCGATAACTATTATTCTCTGCCCATTTTCAATCAATGAAAATCTTCCTCGGGGTGGTTCAAGTCCATCGATCTTTAAGCTGTTCATACCTGTCGCCGCTTTAGACAAAGCATAGGCCATCTCAAAATTCTTTTTGGCAAATCCATTTTTAAATGAAGAGGGGAGCTCTCCACTATATTTAGCAAGAGGAACAACTTTGGAATATTTTTTGAGTTTATCCACAAGATTTTTATCGTCAGTGTGAATAAAAAGCTGCCCTTCATCATCCAACAGATCAACTATCTTCACTTTTGAGTTGAAGTATTCTTCCATCGACCCATGATAATCCAGATGATCTTGCGTCAGATTGGTCCACCCGGCAGTACATAATTTTATTTCTCCATGACCGAAGCGGTTCTGGTCCAATGCATGACTACTGACCTCACAAAAAATATAGTTTGTTCCAATTTCGTCGAGCTTTTTCAACTCTCTCCTAAGATCAACATATCCAGGTGAAGTTGTTCCAAGATCGGCCAGCTCTCCCTTTATCGAGTGAATAATCCCCATGGTTCCAATGCTCGCTGAAGTTTTCCCATTAAGCTTCATTAGCTCTCTACAGAGATGTACCACACTGGTTTTGCCGTTTGTTCCAGTAACACCAACAATCTTGGTTTTCTTATTCAGAGGGTAAAAATAATCTGATAATTCTTTTTGAATTTTTTCAAAGTCAGATTCAGTAACATGAATTTTTGTATTTATTGAATCACAATCCACACCTGTTGTGATTAACAAACCTGGACGACCATCCCGATCTCTCTTGGAGAAGGCATCAGCAGCTTTTTCATCTCGAACTCGATAAAAAGCAATATCTTGAAGCTTTGCTGCCTGAAGATTTGTCGTAAGATGTGACAACTCTTTCAGATTCGATAGGGCTTCAGACGAAGAATATTTTTGTAAAATGTTTATAAGTTGATCAGTCATATTGAGGGGCAGTATAGAAAAGCTCAATGACGGTGTCTTTACTCATCGGGCTACCTGCCTCAGGCTTTTGCTCAGATACAATTCCGGCTCCAAAATGTCTGAATTTAAGTCCGACTTTCTTACCTATTTTGTTCACTGACATTTTATCAAGTCCCATCAAGTCTGGAACCTCATCATCTTTTGTGATCTTTCTTGAACTATGCTTTATTCTCACAGTATCAATGGCTCGATTGTCATTCTTTCCTTCTTCGAATGCCAAACCTGAAACATCCTTACTCTTGTAAAGAATATGTTGGGCAACTTTTTTGAAGACTGGTCCTGCAACAGTATTCCCGTAATAAATTTTTGATTTTGGATTATCGATGTAGACATAGATCACGAACTTTTTATTTCCACTGGCAGGAAATCCAATAAAACCTGCTACGTATCCAGTATAGCCACCTCTTGAGTCTGGTCTCTGAGCAGTAGATGTCTTCCCTGCAATTTTAAAATAAGGAATAGCTGCATTACCTCCGGTTCCTGACTCAACGGCCTCGACCAAGATATTTTTCAATTCTTCACTCATTTTCTCGCTCATCACTCTATGACTTCGATCTTCAACTGGCTTTCCCTTGATGATCGTTGGCGCAATATAATTCCCACCGTTCGCTATCGCCCCGTAAACCGAAAGCATCTGAACTCCAGTTGTCGCAACCCCCTGACCAAAGCTGATGTTACTCAAAGTCAATGGTGATACATTTTCTTCTGTTGTAAAAATTCCTCGCGATTCTCCAGGAATTTCAATTCCCGTTTTTTGACCGATGTTGAATTTTTCGAGAGTTTCTTTCAAGCGTGGATATGTCAGATCAAAGGCGATTTTGGTTGTCCCTACGTTACTTGAATATTTGATGATTTCTTTCAGTGACAACCATTCATACTTTTTCTTTGATTCAGCTTCACTGATGATGTGATCTTCAACCTTCAGCCGTCCCTGTTCGCAATAGTAATTCGTATCTGGTGTGGCAATTTTATTTTCCAGTGCACTGATAGCGGTAAGAATCTTGAACGTAGAGCCTGGTTCAATCGGGTCACTTACAAATGATAATTTTCTCACATTGGCAGAAGAGTTTTTCAATTCATTAGGATCAAAAGTAGGGTAGTTTGCGACAGCGAGGATTTCACCAGTCTCAGCATCCATTACTCCGATACCACCTTTATCTGCGTCGTGATTGATTACAGCTTCTTTTAAATACTTTTCTGCAATGAACTGTGTATCCTTATCAATTGTAAGATGAATATCTCTGGCGTCTCCACCTTCACTCTTACTTTCAAATTTGACCGGTCGACCCTTGTTATCAATGATGTACTTCAAAATTCGAGGTTCACCCCTGAGTTCTTTATCATAGAGATACTCAAGTCCAGACAAGCCGACATTATCAACACCAACAAATCCAATTGTTTGAGCGAGTAGCTCATGATTTGGATAGAATCTTTTGGGTACCGACTCAATATAAATGCCTTTCAACTCCTTGATGGCCTCAACCTGTTCTTTTTCGAGTTGAATTTTTCGTGCAAGCCAGGTGAACTTTCTTCTTTTTTTGATTCTATTAAGAATTTTTTGATATTTAAGTTCAGGAACAATCTTTTCTAGTTTCTTATAAGCAGAATAATCACCTTTCAGATTTTTAGGAATGGTGAAGAGTGAATAGGTTTGAATATTAAGCGCGAGAGGATTTCCGTTTCTATCCAGAATATTTCCTCTCTTCGGATAGACCTTCGTCTCTCTAAAAAATTGTCCCTTCGATTTTGCGATTAACTTTTCAGAATCAATGACTTGTACTTTGAACGCCTTGGCGATCACCATCGCAAATGCAACGACGAAAAAGACAAATATAATTTTCAGTCTTCTGATCTGAGTTTCGCTCATCTAATTACCAGGATCTGTCCTTGTTTAGGCTGACTCAGGTCATATTGCTTCGCCATCGACTTGAGATTTTTTACAGAAAGCATTCTGGCCTTCTTTGCCTTGAGTTCTTTGTTTTCCAAAGAAACTTTTTCAATATCCTTATCAATTCCGGAAATCTTGTAATCAATTTCAACGCCCTTCATCCTGAAAATGACGAACAAAACCGACAATAGTGTAAATCCGAGAAATAGGGGGAAGCCTTGACTTGAGAACAGGATGCTTTTCAGATTGCCTGAAATCTTTTGCCATCTTCCACTACTCTTCCTTGTTGTGGCCATGAAATCACTCCTTGATTTGGATGGTCTTTTATAATTTTAACCTTTTTCCTCTGTTTTATCCAACTTTCTTTGTAAAACCCGCATCTTGGCGCTTCGCGAACGCGAATTTTGCGAGAGCTCTTCTTGAGTAGCAAGCACGGGTTTTTTAGTCAGGATTTCGAGACTTTTATCTTCTTTCGCAAAGCCCTTGTAGGCGTGCTTTACGATTCTGTCCTCCAAACTGTGAAACGAAATGGCCGCAATTCTTCCACCAGGCTTAAGCCACTTTATTAACTGAGAAAGAACATCAGTTAATACTTGTAACTCTTGATTCACTTCTATTCGAAGGGCCTGAAACGTTCGAGTCGCTGGATGAATTCCACCATGTCTCATATTTTTTGGATAACAATGAAAACAGATATTTTCTAATTGCTTGGTTGTTGTGATTCTTTCTTTTTTTCTTTCTTCAATAATACTTTGAACAATTCTTCTGGTGAATCTCTCTTCACCATAAGTTTTTATAATTTCAAATAGCTCATCTTCATCGTATTCATTAACGACAATTTCTGCTGTCAATTCATTGTTTTCTGTATCCATCCTCATATCGAGGGGACCTTCAAATCTAAAAGAAAAACCTCTTTCTGATTTATCAAAGTGATGACTTGAAACTCCAAGATCGACAACAACCCCCTTAAAACCTTCGAAGTCTTCACCAAATTGCTCTTTAACAACTTCATCAAAATTTCTGAAGTTGGTGTTTGCGAACTTAACCCTGTCTTCGACATTATTTTTCTTAATCAGGTCCTGACCGTTCTTAAATGCCTCTGGATCCTGATCAAACGAGAGCACTTTGAATGTTTCATTTCTTTGAAGTATGGCAAAAGTGTGCCCACCTGCTCCAAATGTAAGATCAGAAAACCAATCGCCGTTACTGGCATTTTCAACCAGGTAATCAACTGCTTCACGGTTTAATACTGAATAGTGCGGGAGGTATTCCAACTTTAGCTCAGTAATGTATCCAGAATGGTCAGTTGCCTTCCATTCAATGAATCTTTAGGAGTCATGACACCAATTCTGTTTTCAGGCTCAAAATCAAACCTGTTTCTATCGAGTTGTGGAAGAAGAATCTTCAATACTTTTTGAGCATTTTCATTATTAGTGGCCATTACTTTCATGATTTCTTCCACTGTACAATGCTCTTCTTTCCAGCAGTCGTAATCTGTTACAAGTGCCATGGTGGCGTAGGCCATCCCGGCCTCTTTTGCCAGGTAAGACTCTGGAACATTCGTCATACCGATTACACTAGCACCAAAAGATCTATAAATAGCGGACTCTGCTTTGCTTGAGAATTGAGGTCCTTCAATACATACATATGATCCGTCTTTGCTATGCTTTACATCGGCTTCTTTACAAGCAAACTCCATCATTCCCTGCAATGTCTTATCGATTGGGTTGGCGGTCGAAACGTGAGCAACAATTCCTTCTCCAAAGAATGTTCTATCTCTTTGCCCCTTGGTCCAATCAATAAACTGATCTGGAAGGACAATAGTTGTTGGAGGAAGCTCTTCTTTAAGAGATCCAACCGCCGAAACAGAAATCAAGTAACGAACACCCATTTGTTTGAGAGCAAAAATATTTGCGCGATAGTTCACTTCGTGGGGGAGAAAACGATGGTTTTTGCCGTGGCGCGGAATAAAATAAAACGTAACGCCCTCGAGTTTGGCCTCAATTACTGGCTCAGATGGTTCACCGAATGGAGTTTCAATTTCGTGCTCTTTCACGATTTCAATACCTTCGATGTTATACACACCGCTTCCACCGATAATTCCAATACCTTTATTTGAGATCATTACTCACTCCCTATGACAACTTATTACATCTGATTTGTGACGCGTCATTTTGTTTGACTGACGTTCTTTATAAATGACAAAATTTTATTCCTAACACCCTAGAAATGGAAGAACAATAAAAACAGGAAGTTCACATGAAGGCACTCGTATTAATTCTCACGCTCTTATCATCAACGGCCTTTGCATCGGGCACATGGACCTATTGGGTTCACCTTAAAGCAAAGGACAGTAAAACCAGATCAGAAATTTCAAAGTACATTCACATCGATCAAGTGATTGACGATAGTGTTTACTCTGTTGTTAATGAACATGACTACAACCAGATTAAAAAGAACTTTGGAAAAATCCTGGTCGATCATCATCCATATAAGGAAATCCTTCCGACAACTGATGCTGATGAATTCGAATTTCCAAAGGGGGATGAGAAGTTTCACACTTATCAAGAAATCATCGACAAGATCAAGCAACTCACAAGAAAATATCCAAATCTAACTGAAGAAGTAACCATCGGGAACAGCCTTGAAGGTAGAAACTTGATTGGTATCAAAATCTCTGGGGCCAAGAACCCAAACAACAAATTCTTCATCCCAGGCATTGCTTTTCTTGGAGCTCACCACGCAAGAGAACACCTTAGCGTAGAAGTACCAATCATGCTTGCTTCTTACTTGTTGGACAATTATGCCACAGACCAAAGAATCAAAAACTTGATCGACAATAGAGAAATCTTCATTGTCCCTATGGTTAACCCTGATGGTGCGATGTACGACATCAAAGGAAAAAAATACAAAAGCTGGAGGAAGAACAGAGCTGCTAACAGAAACGGAACAAGCGGTGTCGACCTTAATAGAAACTATAGCTTTGGCTGGGGAACCGGTGGTTCATCAAATAGTCCAGGATCAGACGTATATATGGGACCAAAACCATTCTCTGAGCCTGAAACTCTCGCTGTAAAAGATTTCGTAGAGGCCCATGCCAACATCAGAATTCTTCTTTCATTTCATACTTTCTCTGAACTTATTCTCTACCCATGGGGTGGAAAATATGACGGAGTAGGCGGAAAAGACCAACAAGTTTTTGAAAAAATGGCTACCACCATGTCAAAATGGAATAGGTATAAGCCTCAACAAGCGTCTGATCTTTATATTGCTTCTGGTGATACTTGTGATTGGGCCTATGGAACACAGAATATTTTCTGTTTTACATTCGAGCTTTCGCCTAAGTCGATGTGGTCAGGAGGTTTTTACCCAGGAGCCAAAGTTATCGACAAAACTTTCCAGGCAAACGTAAACCCAGCTCTCTATTTGATCGAGCATGCTGCCGACCCTTATGGAGTTTTGAATAACTAATGTTTGCAGAAAGAAGAGGAAGACACGCTATGGGTGTCAATGACAAATTCGCAAAACTGACTCAATACCTTAGTAACTATCAAGGTATCAGAATCAAAAAGAGAGAAAGACTTCTCAAAGCGACTGAAGTTTCTGTCAGTGAAATTATTTCTCGAATCGAAGAAATTGTAGACACTCCAAAGCCTCTTCAACTTGTAGGTCTACTTAAGACACTTACAAATTCGGGAGTGTGGATTTCAAGATCCATGCTCCACTATCTTGTCGCAACAGTCGATTTTTCAACTCCCATCAAAGAGAAAAGAGAAAGTGAACGCGTACAATATATTCTAGATAAAATAATCAGCAATGAGCCGATTGAAGATCCAAGTGTTACTGAAGAGGAAATCTTTAAGACTATCTATAATGAACTTGAATTCTCACATCATAATAAAAATTATGATACTGAACTCAAGGTACCCAAGCTTGATGCCACCATTGTTCTAGTTTCGGGTGTACTAAATGAAATTTTTTCTACGCCCGCGTTTGAGAGAGGAGCTGAACACCTCCAAGAAACTCTTGGAATCAAATTTTTCTCTCCAAAAACCAAAGGAACAAAGGGTGCCCGCACAAACGTACGTTTGCTAGAAAAACAATTGCTCGATTACGTTGCCAATCACAAAAACGAAAAGCTCTGGCTCTTGGCCTTTTCAAAAGGTGGTATCGATTGTCTTCACTTTCTCGAAAAGAATCGCGAGTTTGCCAACAGACATATCCAAGGACTTTCCTGCATAGCCAGCCCGATTCTAGGATCCAACTATACGGAACATAGAATATTGAAACTTATCAATAAAGTTCACTTCCTTGAGGGCACCAAAGTCTATCAAATGCTGGAGAAGGAAAAAGATTTTCTTTATAAAGAAATCTATCAGTCCTTAAGGGCAGCAAACCAGAAGAAATGGTTCGAAAAGCATCACAAAAATCTACCGACTAAGCTTTTTTATACAGCTACTGCATTTGAAGCCTACTGGTACGAAAGTCATCTTTGGATGATTCTTACAAAGATCTTTTTTAAGAGTACTAAGACAAATGATGGTGTAGTTGAGGCCGATCAGGCCAGATTTCCAGACTACTTCCCTGGACACAATCTAGGAGTTATCAGAGGGCACCACCTGGTAGGAACTCGTTCGAGTACATACAGTCAGGAAGCCCTACTGGAAGCCCATCTTATCTATTTAAGCTATAAGAAATTGATCAGTTAAGACCGCCCTTGATGTTCATAAGAACATGCTTGGACATTGTCTTCAAAGTTTCGAAGACACCTTCACCTTTCAATGCAACTGCTTCAAACTCAGGACAGTCCCACTTGTTAAGTTTCTTCCTGAGTTCTTCTATTGGCGATGTATTTGGAAGATCTCTTTTATTCCATTGCATGACCAACGGAAGTTTTTCGATATTGTAACCTTGTTCACGCAGGTTTTTCTCAAGACCATTGAGGCTCTCAATATTCGCCTCCATTCTCTCAACCTGACTGTCTGCTACAAAGATCACCCCATCAACACCACGAAGGATAAGCTTTCTACTGGCTTCATAGAAAACCTGACCAGGAACTGTATATAGGTGAAACCTTGTTTTGAAACCACGAATTTCTCCGAGGTCTAGCGGAAGAAAATCAAAGAACAATGTCCTCTCATTTTCTGTATTCAAAGTAATGATATTGCCCTTCGCGTCCCCACTGGTCTTTTGATAGACGTACTGAATATTTGTCGTCTTACCACCAAGGCCCGGACCATAGTAAACAATTTTGCAGTTAATTTCTTTAGTCTGATAGTTTACGAAAGACATTTTAAATTCCAGTATGAGCGAAGATTGCTTCTATCTCATCATCAGTTATATTTTCGAACAACAAATCGCTATCTTTGTTTTGAACCGCCTCTTCAAGCAAGTCTGAAAGGTGCTCTTCAAGGCGCATCATCAAATCACGTAGTCTGTTTTTGATAAACCCTGGATTCAATTCATCATTATAAAGAAGGCCCAGGTAGTAATCATCATTTCTCATTTGAAAAGGGAGGATATAAATCCCCGTTGAAGAAGTATCAAATGACAGTCTGAAAATTTCATCTTTTTCATTCTCAGGTAGAAATGAAGCCAATGTACTAGCGGCCTGCCAAACACCGCCAAGCAATGCTCCAACAGAAGCATGACTCACCGTCAGTCCGATACCATCTTTTTTATAAAGAATAACCCCGTCCTGCCTGCAGACAAAAACACTGAAGCGATCTAGCGCTCCTCCGGAGAGGTACTCATCCAAATAATCGATCATTTCTGAATTGAGACTTCTTTGACTCATCAAAACCTACATTTTTTTTCTGTTTTCCAGGGCCTTTGAAATCGTCAAGGCATCCACATATTCAAGACTACCACCCATCGGTATACCAAATCCAATTCTATCGACATTAATAGTCTCTGGAATATGTTCTTTGATATACGAACAAGTTGCATCTCCTTCAACAGATGGGTTGACCGCGAGGATCACACTGTCGAAGCCGCCTCTGATTCTCTCAATCAGTTTATCAATTCCCAGCTCATCCGGCCCAATCCCCATAAGAGGATTCAAGACTCCACCAAGAATGTAATACACCCCATTGAACGTCTCTGATTTTTCAATCGCTAGACAATCAGAAATGGACTCAACTACACAGATCACTCTGTTCCCGACACGTCTGTTATCTTTGCAAATGGAACAAATGGTATCTTCTGAATAAAATCCACATTGCTCACATTTTTTAAGTTCGCTCAATTCTACGATGGACCTTCCAAATTCCATGAGATCAGTTTTGTTCCAATTACACATCTGTAATATCTGCCTCATGGCTGTCTTATTGCCGACACCAGGTATCTTGGAAAAATTCTCAATAGCATCCTGGATGCGTGAAGGAAGATCCATTATTACCTCAGAACAATCCCGGAATGTTCATTCCACCAGTAATTTTTGACATGGCATTTGAAACCATATCTTGAGACTCTCTCACAGCTTGATTAACAGCTGTCTTCACTAGATCCTCAAGAGTTTCGACATCGTCAGGATCAACACATTCCTTATCAATAGAAAATTCGATGATTTCTTGTTTTCCATTAATTTTGATTTTGATCATTCCGCCACCAGAAGATGTTTCAAGTTCTCTGGTTTCAAGTTCTTTTTGAAGTGTCGCCATTTTCTGTTGCATTTGCTGAGCTTGCTTCATCAAGTGGTTCAAGTTCTTAGACATATCTTTCTCCTAATCGTTATTTAAAACTATTTTATCCACCTTGGTATTGAATAGACTTTCAGCAGTCTGGATCAACTCATTGGTGGCTATATTATTTTCTTTTTCTGCTTTTTCTTTCGCCTTGGCCTCTTCAATAATCTCTACTTTGGATCTGAAGTCAGGATTAACATTTTCTTGATCGATCATTTCAACATTGAATTGGATATTCTCTTTCGGTACTCCAAAATAATCATGTAGATAGCTAAGTATCTTTTCTCGATTCTCTTGAACATGGTCATACATTACTCTGTATTTTTCAGGGAATCCGTATTCAATTTGCATCCTGTCTTCACTAACAGAAAAACCACCTGTCACATTTCCATGATCAAGATAGGTTGCTGTTGCTGAGTTTTCTTTTGAAAGATATTGCGCGAAACCTTCCCACGTCTGTGGTCCCTTCTCAACAAGCCCATCACTCTCTATTTCGCCAACAGGATCTTCGTCAATGTTTTCTTCAGCCACAGCTTCTTCTTCCATTGCTTCATAGATTTTTGAGAAGTCGACAGAAGCTGGTTCTTCAGCTTGTGGTTCTATGACCGGCGTAGGGGCAGGAGCCTCATCAATGGGAATGCTACTCACTTGTGGGGCTGGAGATTCTTCAGTTTTTTTTTCTGTGTTCTCAGCTGTAGGAGCAATGGTTTCAGTACTAAGTTTGATGGATTTATTCTCTAGAAGTTCTCTTCTTAAAGACAATTTGTGCAACATGATCTCAAAAAGTTTTTCAGGATCAATGGAGTCTAGAATCCACGTTGATTCTTTTCCAATTGTTTCAAACATCCAAAGTAGTTCTGCCGTAGATAAAATATCAGATTGAGCTGGGTCAACCAACATTTCACTTTCCAAGTAATCTCTCTCATCAATATGAGTTACGATTTCATAGAGGTGATCAAGAAAAGCGGTGACAATATTCTTCACTGGAATATTCTCATTTAACATTTTTCTATATGTTGTTGAAACTCTAGCAACATTTCCTGAGATCATTCCATTAGTCAGATCATAAAGAGCTGTCGTAGATGTTAAGCCAAGGGAGACAACCAAAGCGTCTTCAGTTACTTCATTTTTTTCAGTAAAGCTCAAGACCTGATCAAGCAGGGACAAAGTATCTCTTACTGAACCTTTTCCCTGACGACATATTTGTCTGATCATTCTTTTATTTTGAAACTTGATTCCTTCTTCTTCTGCTATCTTCTCAACATGCTTGGTGAGATCATTGACTGTAGCATTTCTAAAATCAAATCTCTGACAACGAGAAAGTACTGTCTCAAGAAGCTTGTGAGGTTCCGTCGTTGCTAAAATAAACTTGGCATGCTCGGGTGGCTCTTCAAGTGTTTTCAAGAGTGCATTGAACGCACTGGTTGAAAGCATGTGCACTTCATCGATGATATAAATTTTGTACTGACCGGTTGTTGGTAGATAATGAACGTTGTTGATGAGATCTCGAACGTCATCAACTGAGTTGTTTGAAGCTCCATCTATTTCGATTACGTTCATTGATGAGCCACCATCAATCTCAAGACATGATGGACACTTCAAACATGGATTTCCATCATCAAGCCTATTTTCACAGCGAAGGGCCTTGGCAAATATTCTTGCAACAGATGTTTTTCCAATTCCACGCGTACCAGTCATGATATAGGCATGTCCGAGACGATTTCTTGTAATGGCATTTTGTAGTGAATTGGTAATATGGGCTTGACCAATAACATCTTGAAATTGTTTAGGTCGCCACTTTCGGGCAAGAACTTGATACGCCACGACAAAAGATCCTTTGGCCAAGGGGCCCACGGGTTTAAAGCATCTATTAAAAGTAATGAAAAAGAAGGCAATAGGCAAATAAAGAAGGGGCTTTTGAACGGCAGCCAGGCTAACAACACACTGGGCCAATAGCTACCGTTGCTTCCTTCCGGACCTGGCGGGGTTCACCTTGAACCCAGTTGCCGTAGCCTGACTACCGAGTGCATCTTAGAGATGTTTAGAAGTATTGTAAAGTGTCAGAAAAGAACTTCAGTTCGGTTACAACCTTTGCAAGCCTCGTATTTATGACGCAGCCCGCGAGCGAGGTCCTTCCTAAACTGCTCATATTTCTCGCTGGCCCAGATATCTCGCAGGTGCATGTCGTGGACATTACCCATTTCATGATTTTGATGAAAATCTTCAAAGCATGGCAGAACATTTCCCTTCACTGTAATCGTCATGATGTTGGCAGGAATCTGACAAGGGAGGAGTGCTTCTGCTTCACCTAAATGTGGAAGAACACCTCCACGATTAAAAAGCTGTATTTCTGAATGCTTTTGAAAAAGAACATAAGGTTTATATTTTGGATCGAGTGATTCATATACTTTGGTAAACAAGTCATGCCCACGCTGCTCACTCTCATGCTCAGTCACAACAAATTCACAAACACCTAGTGAGACAAGTTCCTTTAATTTCTCTTCTGTTAGTTTTGTTCCATTTGTATAGATAATGATTTTCGACTTCGGTAATTTCTCATTGGCCATACCGACAAACAATTCCAAGTTCGTACACAACATCGGCTCATTGTAAAAATCGTACGAAATACGTCCTTGAAACTTTAGATCCTGTAATTGATCTATAATGAGCGAATAAGTTTCAACACTCATTTGCCCCTTCTCCTTTCTTTGAAAGGCGGAGTTTGGGCAATAACTACAGGCCATATTACAGGCACTGTTGATTTCAATTTCAACAGCTTCAGGAAACTTCATGTTTAAATTATACACCAATAAGAAAGATTACTTTTCAAGTATATCTAAAAATTTATCTGTAATTCCAGAAAGTTCTGGAGTGTCTTGCTTGAAGTATACCAATTTGAATTGCTCATTATAAGCAACAAGTGTCTCAAACCCCGGAACAAAACCACCATGCATCCAGACTTTTCCTGATTTCCCTTCTAGTCTTCCCATTCCTCTTTCAAACTTTTCGAGTTGGATCATTTTAAAATAATTTTCTACATCACAGTAGGCTGCACCGTCTCCCCATCCCGTCAGGTAAAATTCATGGTCATAATCAAAAGAAATTTTAACTCCAAGGTTTTTATAAAATTCTACAAGCTCATCTTCGAATGAATTTCCGGAGTGAATCTCTACCAATCGAGATAATAAGACAAACCCTGAGTTTGAATAGTTCGTATTCCCAAACTTACTTGCATCAGAGTTTTTAATAATCTTCAATGAAATATCAGCAAGATTGCTTTCATTAATCTCATCTTGAGCCATGTGTTCTAGATAATCCCAAACTCCTGATCGATGCATTAATAAGTCTTCAATTTGAAATGGCAAACTCGTCTCAAAATAATTTGAGATACTATGATGAATATTCATTTTGGATCTTACATAATAATTTATAATCGGCTTTGTCAGTGAGGCAATCAGCTGAACACGGTCAGTAATATTTGATTCAGTTTTACCATCAAACTGAAAGATGTAAGAGTCATCTTCTTCAAAGAGGTTTGTTATTTCATTTATCATGAATAAATTTTACAACAGAAAGTCAAAGAGGGTCGCGAAAAAAGTAACTGCGAGGTGTTTAAAGCGCTTATAAGCCCCAACCCCCAACATAAGATCATCGTGCCCGACGGGATTGCCGTTTTCATCAAGTTCAACACCGGCAACATTCTTACGATTTTCTATGTCAGCAATTACATATTCAGCCACTTCTGGATTGTTATTACATACAATCGCGTTTTCAGCTGAGTAGAGAAATGATCTTGGATCAAGGTTATAAGATCCAATCAATGTATCTTTTCTATCGAACACTACAGTCTTGGCATGTGTTCCCCATGGATTCTTCAATGCTTTCTCTTTCAAGATTTCCCATGGTTTGTTGACAGGGTTCCCATAATGAATTGAGACATTCATTCCTTTCTTGGTAAAGAAATCAATTCTATGATTGAAATTATTCACAATTAAAATGTTATCTGAAGATCTGATACTATTGGTGAATAATTTGACATCAACACCTTTAGCCAAAATCACACTATAAAGTTCTCGCTCTCTATCACGTGTAACAAAGTAAGGTGACTCTATCTCAAGCTCATGATAAACATTGCTCATTTTCTGATAGATATATTCGCCCATGAACCGAGCTTTTTGACTTCCCCCAGGCCCATCTGAAGCATATTCGATGTCGTTACAAATAAAAGTAGGGTAGTTCTCTAATTGTTTTTGTCCTGTTTCAAGAATGTGTTCTCTTCTTTCTAGAATCTTTTCATCTTCAGTCATGAAGGCCCTTGCAGCAGCTGTATGCTTTTTGAAAATTCTCATCTTCTGCTCGAATTTTCTTCTCAGGGCCGGTCCCAATCTTCTCAAGGACTGCATAGGTTTGGATTTCATTTTTATTTTTTTAGAAACTTCATGATTCCAAAAATATTCGAAGGTTTCCCTTACTTTTTCCACAATTGGTCCTGCAAACCAGGCATCTCTATCATTGTAGTTATAACTCTTATAATTAAAGAAGTATTCGTCCCCAAGGTTTCGACCACCAATCAAAGCTTCTTTTCCATCAACGATTAATACTTTCTTGTGATTTCTAAACTGATAAGACTTTACGCGAAGTATACTTTTCTTATTGTAATACTTCATTTCAATGCCGGCTTTCAAAAGCTCCGTCGCATCGTAATCGTTAAAGAACAAAAACGGACTCTTATCAATAAGCATTCTGACCTTCACACCTTCGGCGTGTTTTTTCAAAAGTGCATGGGTGAGAATCCTTGCTGTTTCATCACGGTTGTACATGAAGTATTCAAAGTCGATTGACTCCTGGGCGCGTTCGATCATTTCGATCCGCTTAGCAAATGCAGCTGGGCCGTCATTAAGAACCATAAGCTCGTGGGGAGCTTTCACTTGATAATGAAAACCCTGATCTCCCCTGGCCTCTAGGCATAGGAATAGGCATAAAAATAATAACACTCTCATCTCAAGACAGTGGTATCGCTCGCGAATCGCTTTTACAAAGGGAGTGTATTTTTTTCCTAACTATAAGCTACCGAAAAGACGTATCAGAAATAGCAAGACAACATCTCCATGGCCGCTCGAGTGCCGTATAATCTCTTGTTCTTTTTAACCTTCCTTCTCATGCAATCTTTTTCCTTAAAAAAAGACTTACTCTGAGTAGCCTTGTGACCGTCTCCAAATGAACTAACATAACCCCAGTAAAAATCATCGACTTGTCTTTTCCAACCGGGCTTCGAGTTAATTTGTCTTTTCAATGAAGGTCTAACAAACACATCTGGTGTTACTCCTACGCCTTCAATCATGCTTCCAGAAGGACGGGTGGCCAACACATTCACGTAATAGATGAAAAGATCTTCCTCATCTTCCATATATGGAACTTGCTCATGTCTTTTCTCAGACCGAAGACCTGTCCCTTTTCCATAAGTAGTTTCACCAATGACAACTGCTCTACCATGATCCTGAAGTGCAGAAGCTACAACTTCGCTTGAAGAAGCAGACTCACTTGTTACAAATACAACAAGAGGTGTTTTTGTATCAATTTTCCCTTCAGACTTAACAACCTCTTCTTTCACGACCTGATTCAAATGCTTCAATCCGTGTCTTAGGTGAACATCTTTCAGTATTGTCTTTCCTTCTTCCAAAAAGAATCCAGTCAAGCAGAATGCTGACTCACCTGAGCCACCTCTATTACTTCTGAGGTCCAAAATTATCCCATCATAAGGTTTGGAAGTTCGTATGATTCTCTCAACTTTTGGGCAAAACATTTCACGGTAAAAACTATTAATCCTAAGATGTAATATTTTTTTTCCATCTACATCATTAACACTATGTATGATTGGTTCTATTACAACATTTGCCCTTGTCGATTTTTTTGAAATTTTTTGCTTAGATCTCAGTATTTCCAATTCGATAACGGAACCGACCGGCCCCCGTATTAGGTCCACAGC
>JBFEVX010000065.1:0-21661 GCA_041546685.1 Bacteriovoracaceae bacterium
GGTGGTAAAAAGAAAGCAACAGCGACTTAGTTGCCCAACTCAGTTGCCCAACTCAGTTGCCCAACTCAGTTGTCGTCATCATCGGAACTGGTATTTTTGCAGCTCATACTGATTGGAAAATGATCTGAAATCAATTCAGAATAAACTCTGTAATAGAATCTATTTTTCAATTGGTCGGTAAAAACTCTTCTTTTGAAAAAGCTCATCTTTTCTTTAAATCTGTAATCATCCCAAACGACTTTTCCATTCTTTATGGTTTTAAGCTTCTTAAGTTCCTTTTCATAGGCATCAATCTTCTCTTCCATTTTTATTTTTGCCCCAGGAATCATCGAGTAGTCGTAGTCTTCCTTGTCTTCAACTTCATCCAACCCATCAACTACATCGTCTTCGTGTCCAATCACATCTTCAACAATGGCATCGATAACGATTTCAGCCGGATCTCTGATCAAGTATTCATCTTTGATATATTTTTGAATTTTACCTGAATAGTAGGAATGCACTTCAGTGGTATCTTTGTTTCCACTCATACATTCCTTTGATTTCTTGGAGTCAAAAATAAAATGATCAAAGTCATTTGAAACACCATTGGTAGGAGTTCCAGAGGACAGGAATCGCGGCTGAGAGATAGTAGTGGCCTCACTGACGAAAATGTCCCCACCAGGGAAATCTTTCATCAAATCTGCCCAAAAACCATTTCCATAGTTCAGGTTCATATCTCCACCATAAATCAAGTCTTCTTCGTAATAGAATTCTCTCAATTTACTCATTAACTCGATGATGATTTTGGATTCGGCAACTCTGGCGTAAGTCTCTTTTGTGATTCCTGTTCCAATATCCTCATAAGTTTTCACTCCAAATGAAGGCATGAGAATTTCAGCCATTTTGTCTTCTTCATCTGGGGAAGTGAAAATCACATGGCTTGTAATCATGGTGAAGTCGAAATTTCCCGACTCAAAATTTGCAATAAAAGGTCTTCTGGAGAAAACATTACGAACGTCTCTTCCCATGAATTCCTTTTTTAAATTCGGAATACAAGCAATGGCCTGGCCGTCATACTGGCCTTTGTATTCATCACAATGCTCATTGACGATAGGTTTTACGACAGTAGAGCGGTAATAGAATCCCACCATTTCCTGAACATGAGTTGGTTCAGACGCTTCACCTCTTGGAGCGAGCAACAATGACCAGGATTTATCAAGTTTTCTAAGTTCAAATAGTATTTTGAGATAGCCAGGAGCACGATAGAGTTTCTTCGCCTGTTCCAAGTTGTCCTTGAGTTCAGCGATCTGCTCATCATTTCCATCGGTTTTCATCAACTCTTCAAGAATGCCTGGACCGTTCTCAAGAAATTCAACAACCTCGTTATTGTTTTCTTCATCCCTTCCAATAACAGGAAGAAGCTCAGTTGCAGCAACCAAGTCCCACTGATTCATGATCTTTGCTACAAACGGAATATCTTTGAATCCACTTCGCAATGAACCAGGATGCCAGAGGTTGTATTCAGCAATTTTGATATTTTTTTGGGCACGTGCTGAACTTGCATTGTAGTTATAGGAATGTGCTTTGGAGTTAAAGTGATGATAATTGTGATAACAATCCACAGAAAAAGATGAACCGACTGAATACTTTTTGATTTCAAGACATTTTTCTTTGTAGAAGACTCGTCGTTCAAAGTCTTCTTTATCAGTGACTGCAAAGGCCAGATTGGCCAACAGTCCACTTATGAAAATGAACTTGATAAAAGTTCCAAGCATTCGCATTCCTCTCCCCGCATTAGTGGAATGTTTCAAAGGCAATACCCTAGCATTTTCCTAGAATGTTTTCCAATTCAACGCAAAGCGTCTTCTGGCTGAAATAATTAGGCTTATAAGAAAACAAACAGACTTCTAACGAAAGAAAACGAGTACTTATGATGCAAAACGCCAACATGATGCAAAATAATCGATTTTTTATGAGGTAAGTAGCTGAAAGGTCGAAATTAATTCTGACCCTGGGCCTCTTTGAGTAAAGATTCAAAGTTTTCTGTTCTCTGTCTCATGACAGTTCGACTAAGACGGGCATTCAGCATTTTTGGAAGAAGGATATATTCGCAGTAATAAGTCAGGGCCTTTCTTCCTGCGGTTGTTCTTCTTAGAGCACTCCAGTCGAAGTCACCTTTGTCATAAAAAAGCCACTTGGTGATACTCCACTTATTATTACTTTGAACATTTAATGAGTGTTGAGCTACGTTCTTAACGAACTGTTCGGCGAATCCACCTGCTGTGTTGTCTTCAACCACAAGTCTGGCAACATCAAAACCAATTTTTCTTTTTACAGTTGATGTCACTTGATCGCCGAGCACCTGAACAAGAAGGTAATTGGTCTTGATGTAATCAAGTAGCTTTTCCCCTCTTCTGCTTCCTGTTCTCATAATTCTTCTGAAGTCATATGAAGAAGTCATTTGCTTGACCAGTCTTTTGAGCTTTCTGTATTTGTCTGCAAGAGAGTGGTAATCATTCTTCTGCGCTTGAGACAGGTTTGCATATGCTCGGTATCCTGTCCTTCGCTTGAAGTCCTCAAAATCTTCTCTTTCCATTTCTGTTACGAAATTCATGAACTGGGTGTAAACATTTTCGGAAATCTCCGCCAGAGCTAGATGATCGGCCACCTTGCTATCAATGAAAAATCTTTCAAGATCTCGAATGCGAACCGTTTCACTTGTATTGTTTAACCAATGTAATGCATTTTTAAACTCTGACTTGAACACGACCAATTCAGTTTTCATTCTATCAGGATCGAAAATGAATCCTTTCGAAATATATGAACCTACAACCACTACCATATTGGCAAGTGCTTCGATTCCCATCGCTGGTGTGACAACTCTGTCGAGAGGACTTGCTGTTGAGTTCAAAACTCCCTCAGCATCACCTCTCATGCTCTTGAACTTGATGATGAGATCGATCATTTCAAGATCGATTATTTTCTCAAGTACTTCTCTATGTGTTTCTCCAGTTCTGTTGGTTCCACTAGAACTCACAGCTGCCGGAACAACACTAATGATATAATCTTTAAAGTTTACATACAGTTCATCTTTGATGATTTTCAAACACCCATCAGTCATTTTCTGGATCTGATCGTTATTAAACTGATCATTTCTAGCAATAGTGGCCAGTAGATTCTTGATATTGAGATTGTCCCAATGCTTGAAATCGTAATCGAATTGATTTTCTTCATCGAGGTACATCAATAACGAACCATCACCTTTTCCAGAGCGAATTTTTGTCAAAATTAGTTCACTGATGGGTCTTGCATGTTTGCCATCATGGACATGTGCATCTTTGAAGGCCTGCTCTGTTAGAGCAGAACGATCTACCTGATTATGTATTTTTTGTATAACGTCTTTTTGACAAGCAAAATCGAGTTGCCAAGGCTTTCTGACGTTTTCCCCTCTGATAACCGGCTTGTAGCTATCAATTAGATTGAGATTGATATTGTGGGCGATATCGATCTGTGCGATACCGGTACATGCCTTGGCAAACCTTTTATACTCCTCAATGCTCATTCCATTCAGTTTATCAATCTGCTTGATACATTGATTCATATAATGAATAGGATTAAGTATCTTGGAGGCCTGAATGGAGTTTTTTGGGTAATGATTGGCAACTTGAATTTCAAACTTATCCTTCGCCAATCTAAATACCACCCCACCTGTTTTGACCTTTTCACATCTCTTCATTACAGGAAAGAAACTGATGTCTTTTTTATTAGGACTATATTCCTTATAACAGTCCACATACTCAGACTGAACAGACTCAACCAATGCGCGAACAATTTCAATATCCTTTATCTGACCAAATGTAAGTTGATAAAGATGATAACTGGCTCTTTCCTTATAATAATTAAGAATGAACTCATTGGCATAGACTTCCACGCCCCACTCTCCGTTATTATCAAATCCCTTCTTAAAATATTCAAGAAGTCCCGACCTCATTGAACCACCTGAGTTATTACCGATGAGGATATTCACTTTCTTTTCAAGCTCTTCAAAGCTTTCCAGCTTAAACTGGTAAAGATCAACATTACTTTCAGAATTGAAGTCAAAAGTCAGACTCATGTCTTCCATCACAATTTTGCTGATGATCATTGAGTAAGAGAAAATACTATCTTTGGAAATGACATCATTGATTTCACTGACAGAATTGATGTCTTCGATCTGCCTTTTGATATTTCTTGAAAGTCTTCCCTCGATATATTCAATGATTTCATTATTGTCTGTGTATTTGCTGCTTCTTATATTAGCAACAAACTTATAAAGGAGAGGGATCTGGTCCTTGATACCTTTAACTCGACAGAACTCGAGATTCTCATCATGCCTGGCGAGAAGATCTGTCAACGAGATCGACTCTACACTTTTTTCTCCAAGACACTGGAGAACTGAAGACTTAATATCAGTCAAAACACTGCTTGAGACTCTAATACCCAATGACTTGATGAAATTGATCTTTCCTAGGAATGACTCAATACCATTAATACCTTCCTGCTCAACTCTGGCCTTGAGCGCAGATGAAGCACATTCAACTTGTCCCTTGTTTGAATCCCTAAGAACTTTTTCGTGACTATTCCCTTTCTTGAAAGAGTTGAGTGACGCCTCTTGAACTGAAGAAATACACTTCTTGAATACGCTTAAACCGGTATCACCGAGAAGGGCCAAATGAGCTTGTTCGAAGAGAACAGAACTTTTTACCATGTCACTATAATCACGACAGAAATCAGAATATTTTCTTCCTACTACTTTGCGACAATGTTTATAACTTTCTTCTGTAATCTGTTTAGCTTCTCTGACGAAGTCTCTTTGTGGCATTCCACCATCTACAATGGCGGCCTCATCTGGTTGAATTCTGTTGATTTCTTCAACGTGAGTCCTGGCAACTCCAGATTGTTTACATTCAAGTGCAATCTCAAGAAATCTCGAAGCAATTCCACTATCCATCAGATTCTCAACTCTGATTTCACTGTGGTATTCACTCTCAGACATGATTTTGTTCTTAACCAAACAAGCCAGATATTCTTGATGAGTTCCCTCAACAGCAATTTCAAGCTGATCTTTTTGCAAGGATTTCTCCTCGTAAGATTTTTTGGAGTTTTGAATTAATGACATGTGATCAACATGAAGAACGGCAACTTTCTTACAAGCCTCGATCAGTTCATCTTGATCAGGATTTCGACCGTTCACAAGATTCGTCTGATAATTCTCAATCATACAGTTATGATATTCATTTTGAAAGAGCAGAACTGCAGCTCTATTGTCTCTTACATGAAGAAGACTCTCTAGCAACTTGGCAATTTCTTCTTCTGTGAAAGATAGAAAATACTTGTCGGAACCTTCGACTCTTACAACTGGCTCATGGTCCACACTCTTCAAGGTCAGAACAACTTCTTCAGTAAAATCTACAAATTCATGATCTGATTCACTATAACGTTGAGCAATCCATTCAGTATCTTTGAGCTTTAAAGAATAGCGTTCACGTGAATAGTCTTCGAGATGTATTCCATGTAGTTTATTATAAAAAATAACATCTTTCTCGTTATCTCCATGACTGATCACGCGGAAGAAAAATTGGATCTTGCCAGATTCCTTTTCAGATAGACCGATGAACTCCCCCTTACGGATGACTTCAAAGTTTTTCATATCTTTTTCTTCAGAAACAAGAGAGTACTTCTCAATTTTCAAGCTCTCATCGAGGACCGCGCGCATCTGAAAAAGACTTCCAGAAGATTCAAGCCTGATTGTAAACAGTGGAACACTTCTGGAAAATGCAGGATTTCGTCTTGAAGCAGGAGTTCTGCCATTCAATGTAAAGTGAACTACTTTTCCAGTTTCTTGGTTCAGGTATTTAATCTCCTCAACCTTTGCGAGAACTTTATCTTGAACTCCGGATCGCAATGACCATTTATTTTTCATATCTGCTGAAAGCTTGGTGATGACTTCAGCCACTTTTTCAGGAGTATCTGCCTCGTAAATGAATGTCTCATTCTTGTTTGCTACTTTCGGTTTGTCATATACAAACTTCAGTTGAGAGCTTTTATAATTGAAATCCACACTTACATGATTGCCAAGACTATCGTTGCTGTAGAGATTCACCCAATCTGAAGCATGCAATACCGATGTCCACAAAAGCATTGCGGTCAATAACATCATTGAATGTCGGTTCAGAAGGTATCTCTTCAACATGAGCACTATTCTCCACAAAACTTTTCGGTAAATTATTGAAAAACCTTGAATTTAGTGGAGAAAAAACATGGAATTTCCTGCTCAAGTACAGTGCTCAGGATGCCGAAAAGAGTACCAGATTTACTACGAAATCTTACGAGAAAAGGTGCATTTATGTTTTCAGTAAAGAGATTCCTGACAATCGGTCTCACCCTTTGTCTACTTTCTTTCAATGCGAACGCTGGAGCCGGAAAGCTTATCGACGTTCTAGTCAACGATTCTGGTCTGATTGAACTTCTCGGGAAGAAGGGGATCAAAGGAGCTGCGGCCAAACGAGCTTCAGATTATGTAACGTTGTCCTGGAAATCATTGAACCAGTTTGGTGATAGGCTTCCTACAAAGACTGAAATTAAAAAGATTTTATCAAGCATTTCCGGAACTTCTGATGACATTGATATCAGAAATGCTCTTCGTGAAGTTCTTGATAAGCCTGCTGACAATATGAGCAAGAAAGACATTGTTTCGGCCATCAATAATCTCATCTGGCTTGCCAACAGACATGGAAAAAGAGGAGCGATCGTACTTGCCTGCTCTGCCTGTGTAAGTGATACACTTTCAAGCCACGGTTTCCGTTTTACTTTGGAAGTCCTCCAAAATGCAACTGCGGCCCACATCCTGAATGATATCCTGCCAAGAAACCCAAGAAGTCTCAAAAACTTCATCTCAGAAAGAATGGGTACTCTTGGAATGGGAGACTTCTCGAGAGCTTCTGCTGATCTCGTTGGTCCAGAAGAAGAGAGGGCTCTCGGTCTATTCCTGGGCCTAGCCGATCTCGGTTCAGCACAAGAAAAGAAACTTGTTGAAGCGATTTTGGAAGTTTCAAAAACTCCTGAAGGAAAAGTCGAACTTCTCAACCCAAAAAATCCACATAAGTTGTGGAAGCTGTTCTCTGATCCAAACTTCGACAAAGAGTCAATTGACAGCTGGACTGATATGCTTAATCAGGTAGCAAGAAACTCAGAAGGTCAGGAAGGTAAGAAAGACGCTTTTTTCAAATACCTTAAAAGAAGAGCTGGTGACGATCCAGTTCTTAATGACAAGCTTGAGAAAATCAAAGTCAAGAAGTGTTTTTTCAGATAAAAAAACTTAAATTGAGAAATATAAAAGCCCCGTTAACGGGGCTTTTTTTTACATGAATTCGACTACGCCTGGATCTCTTTGAATGGTCAGAACCTTAAGAGCATTGACGTATCTTTGGAATTCATCAACGTTCTTGTAATTGGCAAGCTCCTGAACGACTCTGTGAGCTACTTCACCTAGATTTCTCATATCGAGAAGATCATCAACAGGTGATGCTTCCCAGATAGCATGACCGAGGGCCTCTTCTTGGATATTTCTTGGATTGAAGATATATCTTCTGAAAGCTTCTTCACTCATTTCCATCACCTGGGCTCCGTGTGCGAAACGGAAAGACCCATCGTCGGCCTGCTGAGTAACACTTTGATACAATTTTTTAACGATCTGCTTTTCCATGTCGTCATATTGCTTGAGAAACTTCTGACTGGCCTCTTCAGTCATTTGCTCCGCTGCATTGGCAACACTTTCCTGGAATGACTTGAAAGCTCCCATGGTAGTTTCAGCAGCGACGTACTTGGACAGGCCAAGAGTAGACCTGGCTTCAGCTTTCAGTGATTCATAAACTAATCTTCCTCTCGCAGTGAAGAACTTTCTTAGAATCATTCCATCCGCAAAATGGTGAAGCAATGGAACTTGCCCTACACCACCAATATGAGGAGCACCTTGCCATAAAATAATGTAAGGTAGTTCTCTTTTTCTCATTGGTGCTTTCATGAAGATATCAGTGAGATCATCCATATTCTTGATAATGAATTCTTCAAGATCTCCACCGTTCTTGGCAACGACAGCTAGTTGCTTTTCAAGAGCTCTGATTTTGTCTGCATGTTTAGCAAGCTCTTCAACTCGCATCTTCTTAATCCATGTCCAAAACTTGTATGGAGTTCTAGAAAGTCCGTGACCAACATAACCAGCAGCTTTGAAAGCATGGGCTACACGATTCAACACAGTTGGATTTTTAGGAAGAACAGGCCATTTTCCAACGAACCAAGTCACATCTTTAACTTTATCCCAAGCTTTTACTGCTTTAGTGAGACGGTCACCTCCAAACATTCCTGTCATTAGTCTGGACTTATAAACCTTATGAAATGCTTTGGCGTTATGACCAAAGTATTCAGAAATGACTTTGGCCGCCTGTTTGTCGATTGTCTTTACTGATTCATTGACTGTTACTCGTCCAACTTCACGGGCAAGAACATTTCTAGTTCCTCTTAGTGCCGCTCTGAATGGAGACAATAACTTTCCTACTGCTTGAATCATTCCATCAGTTGAAAGTTTTCCTTTTGAGAAAAGGAACATCACTTTCTTGTAACTGGTCATAGTTTTTGCAACTTGCTCTTTTGGCACACCGGCCTTGGCAAGCCTTGCCGTCAAATCTGCAGCGGCATCAGCTGCAGGTTTTCCACCAGCTCTGGCAGCAGTTCTTAGACCAAAATCAGATGCAAGTGAATCAAATCCCAAAACGTACCTAGCAAGTTTCACGTCAGCTTCTTGAAGCACTCTTTTTGCAGCTTGTTTAAAGGCAACTTTACCTGTTCTTTGAATCATATGCTTGCCAGAAACCACAGCAAGTTTTGTCCCAACAGATGCTGACCTACTAACAACTCCAATCATAGGAATCAGAGAAACAACCTCAAAGGCCGTCCAAAACCATGATCTGGATACCTGAGATGCTGAACCTCTATCAGTAAAGCCGAGTCCTTCCATCGTTTTGACTTGTCTTTCTAGATCATCTGCTTCGAGTTTTCTATCAAGTTCTCTTCCGACGAGCTCCATCTGCATGTCGAGGGCCTTGACCCCAGCACCAATCATCACGATTGAAAGAGGAGCACAAAGACCACCAGTGATACCGGCACAGGCAGAACCGATAAGGATTGCCCCAACACCTAGAAGACCAGCTCCAAGTCCGAGCTTTAGGTCTGTCCATTCTTCTGGTGACATGGAGTTCATGTAATCAAGAATTTTCTCTGGAACACCAGGGAGTCCAGCCATTTGATTGAGTTTACTTTGGGCCTTTGTTGTCGAATAAAACAAAGCCTTGAATCTTGCGTGATTAGTTGGCTCAAGGTCACAGAACTCATTTAAAGAATCAACGATTGCCATTTTTCTCTTGTAAGCAGCTTGTCTGATCAAAGAGTGGAATACTGGTCTTTTCAGATCATTATCAAGAGATAGGAAGTTGAGTTTAACCAAAAATTCATTATCAATTCCATTCTCTTCAGAAAATTTCTCGAACATTTTCTTCTGCTTCTCTGGATTTCCTCTCTCTTTATAAAGCTCAAGAAAGAATTCTCCATGTTGAGCCATTGGAGATTTCAAGACTTCTTCAATACTCTTCTCATCCTCTTCATGAAGTCTGATAGGGAGTTTTGAAACTGTTTCATCTAAAGATTGCTTAGTCAGAATCGTCTGATAACTCAGATTTTCCAGATGTGAATAGTACTCTTTTCCATCAGAAGCTACGACCGTGAAAAGCCTTGAGTTTCCTTCATTTGTCGTATCGAGGATATCTTTCCATAGATATTCTTTCTCATCACTACTAAGGATATTACTCGCATGACTTGGAACAACTGGTCTATCGATACCAAGCTTTGCTGCCGCTTCTTTAATCTTGGATAGTCTGGTGTTCATGTTTCTAAAATAACAAGTACTATTGTTATCCATGACCATTCCACGTCTTGAATGACGCGAATAAGTTGGCTCATGTCCATCTTTCCAATGCTCAAGCTCATCAATCGCCATGATGTAGCTTAATCTGACTCTTGCCCAAGGATTATGGGCCTTCATTTGATCAACCAGGAAATCCAGTTCTTTTGGCTTTGCATCTGGGAGAAGTTCCGTCTTGTCTCTCAAATCAATCCAAATTTTGGATAGGATTGGATAAACTTTTTCAAGCCCACTTTCTTTTAATCTTCTTACTGGAGTGTATTTACCAGGAGCTGTGAACTCAGAAAGGAATTCACTCAAACTTCCTAGAGTATTAACTGGATCATTTGAACATAATTGGTTACTACCACGTCCATAACTTTTGCATCTAACTTTTAATATATTAAGAAGTCCAGAATTAGGAGAATCTAGATTGTTCTCAAGAACTGCTTGCAGCTTCTGCAATCCCCACGATCGCCAAACTGCTGATCCGTATAGTGCAGGAAGTTCAATGGAAAGTCTTTGATTGGAATATTTCTCTCTCACAGAGTCAGAAATGACGTCTTCAAAGTGAACAGCATTTTTTCTTTGAATCAACTCAGCAAGATAAATAGATAAGTTCTGTCTTTTTGGATCGATCAAAGTCTTGTTCTCTTCATCAATCTTAATTTCGTAAACTTTTCCTTCTTCAGGGGTTCTGATAATCTTGTCCCAAAGCTCTGCCCCCTTATAAGTGATGGACTTGGTCTTCTTAGCTCCTCTGGCTGGACCAACTTTCACAGTTCCCTTGAAAGTCTGATTGGCCTCAGGAAGTTTCAAACCAAGAACTCTGTCATAGTGAGTGATGTCATCGACAGAAGGAGACAATGCTCCTGAAGTTTTCTCCAAACCTTGTTGAGCATTTTTATACTCTTGAAATGGCATCAACCCACTGTATCCATTCTTAGTCGGATCTAGATCGACATTATTCATGTAGTACTCAAAGTACTGCCCATTATCATCAATAGTCAGCCCTTGACTCTGAAGGATGTTATCCATATAAGAGACGCCCTGACCTTCAGTAAATTTAAAATTAAAAGATTCTGGCAGGTCGGCATTGAAATGATTCTGACAAGACCGTGGAATCTTAACAGGTCTTTCATAACCAAGCATGGCCTCATAAACATAAATCTGGTTCAGCATCATATGAAGAGTCATCCACTTCAAAGATCTGATGTAGTTTTTCTTAACTGGAGCCTTCGTTAAAGTAAGAACGTCACGGCTTAGAATTTGTGTTTCATTATAACGAAGCTGGGTTCTTCCCCATGATTCGTCATCCATTTCAATGAAGAATGGATCAGTTGATGGATCTTTTCCAAGAGTGATTTTATCTCTGATTTCCAGGTCATCTTCCGGAAAAATTCGAGTTGGAATTTCAGGCAAAAGTGAATTGTAATAATGAGCACCATCATACTCGTTTGGCATATAAGCTCGCTTCACAATAACGAGGTCCCGCATCGGAAGAGCGACGCCTGAAAGGTAATCAAGAAGAAGGTTCTGCCTCTGCTCAACTTCAAAGTCATCATCATTGAGGTATTTACGGACTTCAGCCATCAAGAACTCAGCCTTCTTGTGAAGACGTCTGACAGTAGGGTCCATCACTTTGAAAACTTCTGGCTCTTTTTCATTTTCCTCATCATCCATAGTTTGAGCGATGAGCTTGTCGAAGATTCCATCCTGATGTTTGGGCTTACACTCCTCCATTTCTTCAGCTGGAGTTTCAGGATCAAAAGTATAAATGTACTGACCACAAGCATTTGTCTTGAGGTTACTCATCATTCTATTGAATTGCTCTTCAGTGTTGGAAGTCGCTAGCATTGTATTTGGATCAACTGCAGGAGTTGAAAGTTGGTCATCATTCACAGCGGTTTCAACTGCATCAGCTGAATCTGTATTACAGTCTGATTCAAGGTCCTTACCTTTAATTTCAACCTTGAAGTCATCAATTTCTTTGAAAAGTTGTTCTAGTTCAATGTCGTGCCCATAAGCAGCTGGTACTCGGCGGGGGGCCTTATCCATGACCATCTGAACTGAAATCAAATAGATCAGGAATGAACTTAGAATTTGTTTAAAGAGATCTCGTCTCATAACTTGTCCCATGGTTTTCGAAATATAGCGCTTACATGACTAAATGCAATATTTGGGCCATTCTATGGGTTCTAAGTTACTGAATATTGGGATTTTTTAGGGAGATTAAGGGAGAGGGTCGATCAAAGAAATGATGGGTGTCCAAACTTTGGACACCCGATATTCAAGACTTATGCTTCTAATTTATCAAGGATCACGATGGTGTCACCTTCAGTTGTAATACACTGAATGTACCCATGGAACTCTTCAAGTCCATTTACGATTTCAACAACAATGTCTCCGTTACATTGTGTTTGATTGTGATCTTTAATGAAAACTTTTGCTCTGGCCTTCGTTGAAGACTGAACAGAAATTCCTGTCTGATCTTCAGCAACTTTTCCAAGTCCGTTATCGGCCATCAAGTTTCTCACAACCATTGAAACAGTATCTTTCATGGCATTGATTTCTTCATTTCTTTTTTCAATTTCGCTTTCTACATTGGCGAATACGCTTCCGCTCACAAGTACAGCAATAATCAACAACAACTTTTTCATTTTTCCTCCAAACGAAATATTTTCGAATTACATTAATGGTTCAAATAGCCAGGACGGAAGTTTGATCGCTTTCATGATCTTGATATTCTTCTCAGAAGCATTTCCGTAAACGTCTGCTTCTTGTCCATTTTCATCTACTGCTTTCATGTCTCCAACAATCTCGTAAGCTTGCTCAAGACGTCTATCGATGTTTGATTTCAACTCAGCGACAAGCTCTTTGTTTCCGTCGCAAAAAATTCCCATTTCAGCGTTATAGAAGTCTGATCTATTATCGATATTGTACGTTCCAATGAAGAGTGAATCTTCATCGTAGATGTGAGTCTTTGAGTGTACTCCCCATCTTGTTTTCTCAATGCTTGGATCAACAACGTCAGTGATTCCAGCATATCCTGAGTCATGGATGTAAGGGATCAGTCCACGTTTTTGCCAATCAAAGATGATTCTATAGAAGTTGGCAGAGACATAGAATGCGTCAGTTGAGCCTAAAGAGTTTGTATAAACTTTCACTTTAGTATTTCTGTCCAACATGTTTCCAATAACATCTTTCCAGTCACCGTTCAGCATGAAGTATGGAGAAACAAGTACAACTTCGTTCCCTTCTACAGATGATTTGTACAGTCTATCAAAGATCTCTTTACGAGTGATTCTCCAATTTGGCTTGTAGTCGCTTCTCATTCTTGTAACGACATTCCCTCCTGGCTGATCAGAGATATAAGTCACTTGTGGACAGACGTGTACCTTAGTTCCATCAAGAATTGGTCTTGCGACTTCTTCAATTCTCTTTGTGTATTCTTCAATGCCATCCATGTTTTCAACAAATTCACGACCTTCTTCAAGTCTTCTCACATGTTGAGTCATTCTAACGTTCAGGTATCTTTCCTGGTTTCTTCTGTTTCCTCTGAACATCCCAAGTCTGTGCGTAGGCTTTGGATCTCTAGCGATTAGTACTGATCGATGTTCCCAGAATGCATCAAATGAGTCCCATAGAGCTTCAACGATTGGTCCTTCAATATGAACATCTCTATCAAGAAAGTTATAAACTGGATCGATATCGAAATAATCATCACCGATATTTCTACCACCTGTGATGGCCTCTTTTTTATCGATCGCAAGAATCTTTCTATGTGTTCTGAACTGAGCAGAACTTGGATCTATAGCACGGTGATGGAAAGCGACTTTGATGCCAGCATCTTTCATGAATTTGGCAAAGTACTCATCCATTTCAATGACTGTAATTGACTTGTCGAGAAGGACTCGTACTTCAATTCCTTCAGCGGCTCTTTTCTTAAGTTCATTGAGTACAACTTTTCCAGCTGTATCTTGTTCATAGATAAAGTACTCAAGAATAATTTCTTTTTTTGCTTTTCTGATCAGGTCGATTCTCTTTTGAAGTGATGCAATTCCTGAATTCAATAGCTGTAATTTGTTCTGCTCGTCGCTCTTATCTCCACTTTTATGGCTGGCGTAGTAAGGATAAGGTCCGATCTTCTCATTCAAGATGAATTTTGAAGATGATGCGGCACCTGCACTTTGAAACAAAGATGCAACTAAAAGGCCCATCAGGCATAGAAGGTGAACTGGAGTCAACATAATCTACTTCCTCAAAATAGTTTGGATAAATTTACAAGAATTTAACGCGTTGCGCTATTGAATGGTAAAAGATACAGACTTGGCAAAAAAGATGAATAATTTTAGGTGCTTACATTGTTGACTTAGTCGTCTTCTGGCTGATTTGAGGTGGCGTCGGCCTCTTCCTGCTTTCTCTTCTCTTCTTCTAGGGCCTTCCGCTTTGCGGTTTCAATTTCTTTGAGTTTTTGACGGTTTATTTCATGAAAGTCCTGAAGTTCCTTCATCTGCTCTTCAGTCTTTGGGGTAAAATTGATTTCATTAACGTACTTTCTGATCTCAGTTTTTTGATCTTCGTTTTCTCCGACAAAGATTCCACTATAAATCGCCTCTCGATCATTTCCATCCAGATGAGGAGTCAAGGCCAGATAAGTTTTGAATTTGAACGGTTCATAAACAATCAATGGAGCTTCTATTTTGAAAGGACATTTTACTTTAATATGGTTTTCAGAAATTTCTTTGATTACCAACGGGAGATTCAAAAAAACCAGATTTGTAAGTCTCGCGTTTCTCCATTCTTGAACTTGCGCCTGTACTTCAACTTGCTCATCTCCAATTTCGACTTCTCCACCCTTAACAAGTTTATCTATCAACTTATCAGTGAATTCTTCATCCATATCAAAAGGTACTTTAAGAAGTTTATCATTCTGAACTGATGGAATATTTGGGCAATTGAAGACAACAACTGTGGGTTGGTGATGTTCCAGTTTACTGATCTCTTCTGCCAATGAGAGAACGTCAACTTCACTCATTCCCCCATCTCCATCTTCTTTCGATGCTCTCACAATTACCATATCTGGAGAGAGTGCTGAAAGAATTCTAAAATCAGAGGTAAAATACGGGAAGTTGAACATATTCACTTTTTCATCAAGATAGTTCTTTCCCCAACACCTTGAAAAGAATTGCATTTGAGGATCGAAAACCAAAACTCGTTTTCTTCTATCCTTCGAAACTCTGGAAGATGAGATTGCATTCCCAAATTCTCTAACTTCTTTTGGAGGAAGTTTAATTTTAAACTTTTCTCCCTCCGGTTCAAACTCATTACCTTGAAAGAAAAGTTCCTCCCCTTTCTTTTTATGGATAGTAACTGAAATAAAATCATCAGGTTGATTTGCCCAGATGTGTTCCATGGACTCTTTTTTGAGTTTCATGGACTTCATTTCTTTTTTCACATCAGGAATACTGGAAAAGTCCATTGTCTGGGGATAGAGCTTTATGGTGTCTTCTTTATGATTGGCCTTACATGGCAACTGAACCCATAGGACGTGATCAAAACCTTTCGTTTTAAAATATGAGTCACTCAACTGCCCTTTGCCTGAAATTATTTCGATATCTTCAATAATGTCTTTTACATCTTTCTTTGGGACACAAAGAACATTAAAAGGTAGCCCTATGAAATCAGTGTCGAGGAGAATATCTGTTTTCTTTCCAATAACTCCGATTAAAGTGGAGCTCTTGAAGCTTGAATACTTTCCAATGATTTTTGTCAGATCAACCTTGTAAGAAGGATTGGTTGTGAAATCGACAAAGATCCACTCAAAAGGCTCTTCCCTGTGATCGATAAAGAAATCACCTAGGTTTTCGTTCTCCATAGAGTAATTATTGAAGATAAGTTCGGTCTCTCCCAGCTTTTCATCGAGTGCCGCTTGGAGATTTTTGGATAATTTTGTCTTTGCCCCTAGCCAGGCAACAGTCATCTTGCTCATAGTCTTATTATAAGCCAGATATCATTTTGAACAAATTTAGGCGGAAAAAACCCCCTCTTAAGGCCTAAGAGGGGGCAATTTAGATCAAGCGTTAGCTTGAGTTTCGTTTCTAAGGTCTTTTCGTAAGATTTTCCCTACGTTTGTCTTAGGAAGATCAGTTCTGAACTCAACATACTTTGGTTTTTTATAACCTGTAAGTTCTTTAGAACAGTAGTCTTTAACTTCTTGTTCAGTTAAGGACTCATCACTCTTAACGATGAAAAGCTTCACGGCTTCACCAGATTTTTCATCAGGTACACCAATACAGGCACACTCGAGAACTTTAGGGTGTGAAGCAACCACTTCTTCGATCTCATTCGGGAATACGTTGAATCCAGAAACAAGGATCATATCTTTCTTTCTATCCACGATTTGGAAATATCCTCTATCGTCCATAACTCCGATATCACCTGTTCTAAACCAACCGTCACTAGTCATAACCTTGGCCGTTTCTTCTGGTCTATTCCAGTAACCTCTCATGACCTGAGGTCCCTTAATACAGATTTCTCCAGACTCACCAATCGGCATATCGTTTCCATCATCATCTTTAATGACCATTTCAGTAGAAGAAATCGGCATTCCAATTTTTCCATTGTAATCAGGAAGGTTCATTGGATTGATACAAGCTGCTGGTGAAGTTTCAGTCAAACCGTAAGCTTCAATAAGTGGAGTTTTTGTGACTTGCTTCCACTTCTCAGCAACTGGTCTTTGAACGGCCATCCCTCCACCGAGAGTTACTTTCAAATGAGAAAAATCCACATCTTTGAAATCTGGATTATTAAGAAGACCATTGAAAAGAGTGTTCACACCAGTGAAGGCAGTGAAGTTCCAATTTTTAAGTTCTTTTACGAATCCTGGAATATCTCTTGGGTTGGTGATCAAAATATTCAAAGCACCAAGTGAAGAAAAGATGAAGCAGTTCGCAGTCAAAGAGAAGATGTGATAAAGCGGAAGCGGGGTAATGATAATGTCCTTACCTGGCTCAACCAAATCTCCAATCCAAGCCTTGGCCTGAAGCATATTGGAAACGATGTTCTTATGTGTAAGTTCAGCTCCTTTAGAAACACCAGTAGTTCCACCAGTGTACTGAAGGAAAGCCGTATCTTCGTGAGTAAGTGTTGGTTTCTCCCATCTCGACTCATCTGAGTTAAAGACAACATCTTTAAAAGATACTGAACCTGGAATACTCCAAGCTGGAACCATCTTCTTAACTTTCTTGATTACGAAGTTCACAATCAATGACTTTGGAAATTTTAGGAAGTCGCCAATTTGAGTTGTGATCACAGTCTTTACAGGAGTCTTAGCAAGAATTTCTTGAAGAACAGCTGCAGAGTTTTCGAAAATCACAATCGCTTTAGAACCAGAGTCAATCAACTGATGCTCAAGCTCTCTGGCCGTATAAAGTGGATTGACGTTGACGGCAATCATTCCTGCTCTAAGAACACCAAAGAGTGCTACAGGATACTGAAGAATGTTTGGCATCATCAAAGCAACACGATCACCTTTCTTGAGACCGAGATCTTTTTGAAGATAGGCAGCAAACTTTTTAGAGAGAAGATCGATTTCTCTATAAGTAAAAGTTTTACCCATACAATGAAATGATGGTTTATCAGCATACTTAGTAAAAGCATTCTCCAAAATTTCAGGGATGTTTTGATATTCGTTGGGATCGATTTCTGAAGGGACCCCTTCTTGGTAGTTTTTTAGCCAAATCTTATCCATAAAGACTTTTCCTTTTTTGTGAAATATTTCGGTACAAGGCATTTTATAAAAACAGGATGCCCTATACAAGTTTTATAGAACAGGCACGAAACGCCTACACAAAGCAGCAGAAGAAATTTTCGGTTGTCTTTTTCAGGCCGGATTGGTATCTACAGTCCGACTTCGAGTCCAGAGCTCTTTAAGGATTTAATGAGTGGATTCGGCAACACACAATGTTAAGTCAAAAAGGCCTTCAGAATTGAAGGCCTTTTTTATTTAACCTCCTGAAATCACTCACCTCTCTTTTTTTCAAGTTGCTTGCTCCAAACGCTCAGAATAGGTATGTTCTTGGCTCTTAGGGAGAGAAATTAATGAAACATTTTGCACTTATCCTGACACTTATTGTCACAACAAAAGTTTTTGCTTCTGAACACCATCCTCATTTGCCACTTGAACTGAGCTTTGAAGAATCTCAACAATTGCTTAGACAACATTGGGTGAAATTTGGTGAAGGAATGATGAAGGCCAATGCACCGGAAACTCAACTCGCTATCGACGGTGGCGAAAAGTTTTCCAAATGGCTCAAAGAGATCAACAAACAAAGAGCTGCTGACGATCAAATTCGTCTGACAAGTGGATCCAACAGAGGCGGTGGTATTCCAATCGATCGTCCAAGTAAGTACGGACCAAAAACTATCAAAGAAAGACTCCAAAAGAATCTTGAAGAAATGCCTAAGAGCATGTCTGAAGTCATCTATGGTGACAAAGATATCACAACGACTCTTCCAACTTCGAAAGAAGACTTCATCAAGTTTGGAAGAATGGCGAGCTTCCTTTACCAAACCGCTGTTCGTTGGAGTACTTCACTTGAGCCGTGGCTTGATTGGTACAAGAAAAACAAACAAAGAGACGTGCGAGGTTACTATCACCTCAAGAAGATGGCCGACCTGGATGAAAAGCTTGATGACTTCAACAAGCTTGAGTCTAAAGAACAGGAAGAAATCAAAAAGCACATGATGGATATCTGTCAAAATAATCAGTATTCAATCAAAGCTTGTGAAAAAGCATTTGAATCCAACAGAAAGAAAAGAAACCTGAAAGAACTAAAAGAACAACTATGGCCAGCGGCCATGGCGACTTGGAATTCTTTTTTTGAAATTAGAAATCCAAGAAAAGACGTTACCTGGAACTCGTCAGAACCAAACGTTATGAAGGCACCTTTCATTGACCCAAAAAATGAAAAGATCTCAAACTGGCTTAAAGAAAATATCGAAGACGAGTTTAAAACCACGTCTTGGAACTTTGAGCTTAACTTCGTTGAAGAAGGAAAAGAAACTGCATACTTGGAGTTCAAACCAAACGTCACTCCACACGTAACTAGAGGAAATATCATCGTTATGGACGCCAACTCTCCGATTGAAGAGTACGACGTCAAGTGGACTATTAGACATGAGTATGGTCATATCCTCAGAATTCCTGATTGCTACATAGAATTTTATGATGAAACTGAGGAAGTTGCGGTAAACTACCAGCTAGATGTTAAAGATCTCATGTGCTCAAGGGCCGGAGACTTCAATCAGAGACTTTATGACGAACTTAAAAGAGTCTATTACAAAAACTGAAATTCAAGCCAATAAAGATCTGGACCCTCGCTGTTGTAAGACCGGGTGTCCAGACTGTCCTTACGGCTATCAAGAACAATTCAATCCTGATGTTCCAGTCGAACTCCAAGATAGAGGTGCTTCTTCAATTCTTCCTGAAGATATTGAAAAGTATCTGGATGTAGATCATTACGAAGAGCTGAACGACTAAGCTGCTTTCTTTGTCTTTTGAGGCTGAGCAGATGGTGCGTCAGGCATCCCTTGTGGACGAGTGGTAGGTGTTGGTGCTTTTGCTGATGTTCTTGGCATAGGTTTAGATGTAGGTATACTCAAAACTTTTGCGTGTCCTTCAGATTCAAGCTCTGGTTTTTTATTGGCTCCATAAATTTCTTCAAAAGAAGCATGGGCAACACTGGCACCAAAGAAAAAAGCACACATTAAAAAATAAACCCACAACACAGCGACAATCATTGTTTCAAAGTTACCGTAACTTTGTGTAAGCGCATCTCTCGCTACTTGCATGTAAACCCAATGAAATGATTTACCGAACATGAAACAAGCAACAAAACTACCTGCACCAATAGCGGCATCCTTTGTACTTACTGGAACTTTCATTGACCACTTATAAAATGCTGTAAAGAATGCCAAAGAAACCATTGAAGGTATCATGGCACCGTTAAAGAGAAACTCCATCACTCCATACATCGATGAATCTTTAGTTATATGAAAAACTGAAAAAAGTAATTGTTTGTTCGAGATGAAAAGCAAAGTGAAAATGAATCCAGTGAAAACCAAACCAATACCCATTGATTTAAAATCTTCAATGACAAATCCACCTTTCGCCTCAGTCTTACTGATGTAGTGAAGTCCAAAGATCATACTGGTGACAACTCCAAGGCACGAATAAAGAAGAAGAAATGTATTGAACATGTTCGTGCTTCCAGAACCTTTAAGTTGATTTGAAACAATCTTCTCAATAGATTCCATAATCCAAGGAGCAAGGTGTGGAAAATTAGAGTTCACAATTTCAAGAACAAAGTCTTTTGCCTGTGCCATATCACCCATGGCCATGCCAGTAAGTGAAATGAAAAGAAGAATGACTGGACAGAAAGAGAGAATGGCAAAGAAAGTCGCCGAGCCGGCCAACAGTTCACCCTTTCTCTTTTTGAAATGAAAGAATCCATGAAGAAGTCGATCCGTCACCTTGGCGATGATCTCAAAGTACTTGCTCTCGTACTCTTCTCCGGCATTGTAAATGTCGATGGGTTTCTTCCCTTTGGGCTGTTCCATTAAGTACTGTTCGGCTGGAAAACGAATTCACTTGAGCAAAAAGATCAAGATAAAAAGTCAATGATTTCTATAACTTGGAAGTCTGAATTCTCAATCAAGGTCTCTTTATCGGCGCGAGAGAGCTTCTTAATCTCAATCTCTCTTTTGAGGCTTGAGGACTTGTCCTCAGTCTGCTCTACATAAAGAAGAGTCTTAGGGGGTGTCGAGCGGAAGAACTTGGCCCCAGTCCCCTCTTTGTGCTTTTTAAGCCGGTTTTTTAGGTCGTTGGTGATTCCACAGTAGATCTTACCGTTTTCGGCCTCGACTAAGTAGACGCACCATTGGTTATTTTGCATTCATCTAGGATAGGGAGATTTAGGGCAAAAAAAAAGACCGGAGGAACTATTTAGTTCGATCCGGTCTCTTTAAGCCTTAGAGAGTTATGAGAGAGTGTGAAGACAATATAATCCATGTTTTCAGTTTTGACCACATGCGTTATAAAACTTACATACCTCTCTCAGATGGACAAAAAAGGGCAAATTCCCTAATATCTGGGGCTCAGCAAATGATGTCGGAACGTAGCGCAGCCTGGTAGCGCACTATTCTGGGGGGATAGGGGTCGCTGGGTCAAATCCAGTCGTTCCGACCACGCTGAGCTTCTATTCGCTTCCACTTAAAATTTAATGAATAATTATTGAGACTTAGAGAATTTCATTCGTTTGGACTAATAGATTTTTATAAATCTAAAAACCGTGAGGTGCTTGAGCCATTGCGAGATTTTTCAACTAAGAGCCTTTAAACAACAAGTATATCTTGCACTATTTAATCAATCTTCTAAACTCATTTTCAACATCAATAGGACTAAACGGCTTCGATATGAATCCATCACTCAATCCATTTAAGATTGTCTCTTTTTCTGCTTTAATGTCTGTTGTTAATCCTGCTGTGACCACGATAAAAAGAACATCAGAATCAACAAGTTGTTTCCCTTTCTCAATAAATTCCATTCCAGACATTTTTGGCATTTTCAGATCAGTTAATACGAAGTCAAAATCCTCTCTTTTCAACTTCTCAAGTCCATCCAATCCA
>JBFEVX010000048.1:0-25396 GCA_041546685.1 Bacteriovoracaceae bacterium
ATTACATTTTTAAAAATGCGATCAATAAAGGGATCTTGAATAGTGGACTTTTTCGCTTTACCTGATACGATCTGGAAAATCCGAAAAGACTCCGTCGACACCTTCTCTGGAAAGAATCACAGATAGTCCCTTGATACTATCCACATATTCAGGCAGAGAGTCTTCTCTCATTGTATAGGTATGGATCTCTAACCCAAGGCCTTTTGCAACCTTGGCCAAAGGTGTGATTCTATAACTACGTCCAACTGGCTGAACCAATTGTGGGAACCAGGGACCAATACCCTGGGCATAGCTTGCTACCTCTCTCAAGCCTTTTGGAGTCAGCATCTTTGTGTAGTCGTCAGGACTTTCTTTCCATGAGTTGTCGCCAATCAATTGAACAAGTGGAAATTTTGGCCTATATCTCTTCTTAAATTCCTTTAGAGCAGAGGAGTCAAAGCACTGAAGATAAATCTTCTTCTTTCCACTTGTATACCCGTATTCATTTAAAACTTTCCAGGTTTCCTTTAGAATGTCTTTCTTGTTTTGACGATGAAATGAGGGACTCTTCATTTCAGGATAAATACCAATGTTCATTTTTCGCGATTTATTCAGACCTTCCACCAATTCAATGAACTCTCTGAAAGTTGGAATTTTAAATTCTGAGTTTCCTCTTGGAAACCGAGTGGCATAGATCGCCTTTCCTGTTTTATAGTTCCCCCTCTCCATTACCTTCAAATTTTTAAGCTGTTTCAAAGTAAAGTCGATTGCGTAATATCTACCATCTTTTCTTTTTTTCTTCGGGTAAACTTTCGCCACATTCGTCGTTGTATCAATATGAATATCATGCAAAACGACCAAAACATTATCTTTAGTCAAAACAAGATCTGGTTCAATGTAATCGGGATTGAATGCATGTGCCATAGCGGCTGATTCGAGAGTGTGCTCAGGCAAATATCCACTTGCTCCCCTATGAGCAATAACTGTCATCTGCTTTGGAGGAGATGCACAAGAGACCAGTACAACTAATAAAAAAAGAGGAAGAAAACGCATTTCAGCTCCACAAATATGGTTCAAATGAGTGGATATCTTAGGCCTTGAACACAATTCAAGCAAGTCTCTCCCATTTAGTCGACTGGAGCGATCAACTACTGATTTAATTTTAAAATGCTGGAATTCTTTAGTTTTTCTTGAATTGACCTGAATATACCTGAGGCATAATCTTGAGTTAAGGAGATGCATGAGAGCAAGAAAAAAGACTTGGGATGAAAAAGTGGATCTGGTGAAAGATAGTTACTATCGAGCTGCCAGTCACAAGTTCTTCGCTGAGCGCTTCTACAAATATCTTTTCTTCCTTAAACCTAGCATTCAAGAATATTTCAAAAACACAGACTTCAAAAAGCAAGAAGAAGCCATCATCGATGGTCTCGATTTCATGTTTGGATATATTACTGGAGATGATGAGAATTCTCGTGTTCAGTTTTTAAGATTGTGTAAAACACACAACAAGAAAAACATGAATATTCATCCGCATAATTACTACTACTGGATTGAAGCATTGATTTTGGCCGCAAAAGAGTGTGATTCAAATTGGAATAATGATCTTGAATACTACTGGCGGGAAGTTGTCAGCTTCCCGGTTATGTTCATGACCTCGATGTATCTCAGCGATGTCGAATAAATGCAGTATTAGTTAAATTCCCCATTCAAACTTCTTAGTAACAGCTTTTGGAAAAACCTCTCTTTGAAACTTTTTGGTTTTTGCAAATTCATACGTTCCAAATATTGCTCTTGCCCTTTGCTTCTCGGGCTCGCGACCAGATTACTCAGCAAGATTCGAATGGCCCGAGGTTTGCTCGCAGTTGCCTTTTTCAATTTCTTCAAAGCACCACCGATAATTATTTCTTCTTCAGTAAAATCAGTTCCAAATGGAAACTTATCGAAATAGCCTTTCTCTTTGTAAGGTTTCATTTTTTCCAGTAATAGCTCTGGGGTATTCTGACAATACTCTTTTGGAATCTGCCAATTCTTTTCAACTTTTTTGAATCTCTTTGCCGTATCAAGAAGTTCTTTCTGGAATCTACTGTCAGTGATTTTCAAGAGTTCTTTGATAATATCTTTGTCCGCCTTTCCTCTCAAATCTGCAATACCGTACTCAGTCACAACCAAATCGCGCAAATGTCGTGGGATAGTGATATGTCCATAATTCCACATAATATTGGATTGAAGTTTCAGGCCATCAAACCTGGTGGCCCTTAATTTCAAAATAGAACGACCACCTGGAATTGCATGAGACATGGCCACGAAATTGTACTGGCCACCCACACCTGAAATGATTTCTCCATTTTCAAGGCCATCAGAACATACACTTCCATTCATAGTCACATACAGACAAGTATTGATGAAGCGGGCATCTTTTCTTTGAAGAGTATCGATCTCCTCACTCCAATAGAGCTGATTGATCCCGCCCACACTGGTCATGAAAAAGAGCTTTCTTTCTTCTTCACTCAAGCTATTCAGCCAGTCGTAAAACTTATTTGGTCCGAGAAAAAAACCTCCATGAATCACATGTCCATCTTTAAGTGAATGACCAAGAAAATGATCGAGAATCTTGTCTTTAATATCGAGATCATCAAGGTTTGCCTCGACAGCTTCCTCACCGAGAAGATGTAATTTACCTTCTTTGAATTCCACTCCCGCTTTTAATATGCCGAATCTTTTCAAATACTCAACATCACTTTCACGAAGTTTATGGTGGATGGCACCGGCCTCAAGCAAATAGTCAATGATACTCTTATCAAAATCAGGTTTGATCTTTTTCTGATTCAACAATCGCTGAATATGGACATCGTTGTAGACCTTCTTCTTGATAACCCCTGCCTTGTAAAGATCCATGAACCCATCAACAAACATTTCAGTGGCCCCGAAAAGGCCTTCCTCAAATCTATCAACACTTCCGACTTTATTGATAACATCAGAGAACTTCATTGAAATTCCGGTGTTCTTTAAAACGTCTCGATAGAGATCATTTTCTTTCTCACGTAGAATTAATCCATAGTTGACGGCATCTCCTAGGGCCCCGATACCAACTTGAATAGCTCCTCCATCTTTAACCAAAGCTGAAGCATTCAAGCCAATCATGAAGTCCGCATCTGAAACGGCCATTTTTGGAGGACCGAAAAGTTTGAACTTGAGATCAGGGTTTTCTAAAACATCAGTAAAGTAATTCTCAGGAACAACCGCATCACCGTACATGTAAGGCAGGTTATTGTTCACTTGAGCAAGAAAAGCTACTTTCTCTCCAGTTTCTTCTTCTTTCTTCATCATCCTTGGTACCAGATCGACAGTTACGTCCGGGTTACAGGAAAGAGAAAAAGTGGTCTCTCCATTTTCAGTTCTTTTGTGAACAAGTTGCGCGAGAACATTGACCCCATGATCCATCATGTCTCTGGCCACATGAGTATAATTGCTGGAAATATAATTCTGCTGAGCATATTCATTTCCAATTTGTTTCCCAGCTGGGAAATAAAACTCAAAGATTTCAATATTGGATGGAATTTTTCCTTTGGCACGATCCAAGGCATAGTCGAGATCAGGATAATCTTCGAATAATCTGTCACTAAAAGGCTCAATAAAACGACTCTCAAGAAGGGATTTGCCTTTTAAGTGACCCAAAGTCAGAGCAGTAACAATTTTCAAACTGATACTTTTATCTTTCTTCGCTTTCTTATAAAAGGCATTCACAATGTGATTCGGCTTCCCAAGCGCTAGTGGGATTCCCATGACAATTTTCTTCCCGACTCGGGCAATGGTTTCTTCGACACACTGGTCCGCATTACTATAATAATTGGTACTCATTACAACTCCTGAGGCGTAAGTATGACTTATGTAAATAAGACCCGCATGATGCACGGTGTTTCATTTGTCATCTTTATAGTCAGAATTTAAACTCTTTATATTTTAAAATCACTGATAAACATCATTTTTAGAAAGGATATATCCATGAAACTCATGAACTACGTTGAAGGAAAATGGAGAGAAGGAAATGGCGAGGGAACTCCACTCCTGAACGCTTCCACTGGAGAAATCATAGGTCATGCTTCAAGTGACGGGATTGACCTGGCTTCAGTTCTTCACTACGCCAGAAACGTAGGTAATCATAATCTTAGAAAACTTACATTCCACGATAGAGGTCGAATGCTCAAGGCCTTGGCCATGCATCTTCTATCCAAGAAGGAAGAATTCTATCGAATCAGTTATCAAACAGGGGCCACAAAAGTAGACTCCTGGATCGATATTGAAGGTGGGATCGGAAACCTTTTTGTCATGTCTTCAAAAGGTAGACGTGAGATGCCGGACACTCCATTTTATGTTGATGGAAAACCGGAGATTCTTTCCAAAGGAGGGAGTTTCATTGGTCATCATATTTATGTTCCAAAAGAAGGCGTAGCAATTCATATCAATGCTTTCAACTTCCCGGTTTGGGGAATGCTTGAAAAGATTGCCGTCAACCTGCTTGCCGGAGTCCCGGCAGTTGTAAAACCAGCGACAGCAACTTCTTATCTGACAGAAGCTGTAGTCAAAGAAATTGTAGCAAGCAATATTTTTCCTGAAGGATCAGTGCAGTTGATTTGTGGTTCCGCCAGAGGAATCCTTGACCATGTCACCAATCAAGATGTGGTCACTTTCACCGGTTCTGCATCAACTGGAAAAATGCTTAAATCCCATAAAAACATAATAGAACATTCTGTGCCCTTCAACATGGAAGCAGATTCACTCAACTGCTGTATTCTTGGCGAGGATGTCAAACCAGGTTCTGAAGAGTTCGACATTTTCATCAAAGAAGTTGCTAAAGAGATTACGGTCAAGGCAGGTCAAAAATGTACGGCAGTCAGAAGAACAATTGTTCCTAAAAGTATGATCGGAGCTGTTGGGGATGCTCTTTCTAAGAGATTGGAAAAGACAACAATAGGAGACCCGACTGTTGAAGGCGTGAGAATGGGTCCATTGGCCTCAGTCGATCAAAGAAATGAAGTCCTATCTAAAATATCAGAACTTAGAAAGACATGTGAAATCGTCTATCAAAATGAAAGTTTTGAACTTCTGGGTGGCGACAGACAAAAAGGTGCTTTCGTACCTCCAACTGTTCTCCATTGTGCTGATCCATTCAAGAATACTGACGTTCATGACATCGAAGCTTTCGGTCCTGTCACGACACTTATTCCTTATGAAGGAAAAGATGAAGCCATTCAATTGGCAAGAATGGGGCAAGGGTCATTAGTTGGATCAATTGTTACAGCAGATGACAATTTTGCAACAGACATGATCATGGGTTGCGCTTCATCCCATGGAAGACTTTTGATTTTAAACAAAGACTGCGCCAAAGAAAGTACAGGTCACGGTTCGCCAATGCCTCAACTAGTACACGGTGGTCCAGGTCGTGCAGGAGGTGGTGAAGAGATGGGTGGTCTAAGAGGAGTCTTTCATTACATGCAAAGAACTGCTATTCAAGGACACCCAACAACGCTCACTAAAGTAACTCAAGTCTACCAACCAGGAGGTGCGAGGCCTGAGTTTGACGTTCATCCATTCAAGAAATATTTTGAAGAACTCAATATTGGTGACACTCTCACAACTGTAACAAGAGAGATCACAAAAGAAGATATAGATTCTTTTGCCAACTTGAGTGGTGATCATTTCTACGCTCATAAAGCTGATAGTGATTTCAACAACACTCTATTTGATTCTCAAGTTGCTCACGGCTACTTCATAATCTCTGCCGCGGCAGGCCTCTTTGTTGATCCTCCAAAAGGTCCGGTCCTTGCCAACTACGGAATTGATGAACTGAGATTCATCAAACCGATGTATGTCGGTGCTACAATGCAGGTCAAGCTGACTTGTAAGGAAAAGATAGCACAAGAAGACCGAGAAGGAGAAATTCCAAGAGGGATCGTAAAATGGCAAGTGGATGTCATCGACAATGAAGGTGAAACAGCAGCTTTAGCAACAATTCTTACTATGGTGGCGAAAAAGCCATGAAGAAAATTTTACTGATACTTATTCCATTCCTTTTGATTGCTTGTAACCAAAAAGAAGACAAACCTGAGAAGAAAAGAATCTGGATTTACAGTTCCCTCTGGAAAGGAACTGTTGATGATATCAACGAAAGACTTTCAAAAAAGTTTCCTGATATTGAATTTCATTGGTTTAAAGATGGAAGTGAGGAAATTGCTGGAAAAGCAGACACGCAAATCCTGACTGATGGAGAAATCAACGCTGATATCATCATTGCTACATCAAGACTTTGGATGCAAGAAAAGGCCAAGCAGGGTTACTTCTCTCCTATCGATTCCACATTAATTGCAGAAATACCTGATGAATTCAAAAACAAGGACAACCTTTTCGCCAGTTACAGTATTCCTGTAACTGTACCAGTCTATAATTCAAAAAAAATCTCCCCTGCAGATGCTCCGAAATCTTTCAAGGAACTCTCTTCAAAAAAGTGGACCAAGAGAATTGCCATAGGAAATCCCCTTTCAAGTGGAACAAACTTCACAACTCTCGCAATGCTACAACATCACTATGGTTGGGATTACGTTGAGTCCTTGCGAACCAACAAGACCATCTCAAATGGAGGAAATGGGACTGTTTATAAATCATTAAAGGATGGCAAGAGAGATATCGGCTGGCTTACCATGGATATCATGTTGAGGTATCTGGACAAAGAAAAAGACTTAAAACTTTTTTATCCTGAAGATGGTGTCATCATTCAACAAAATGTACTCGCTACTCCAAAAAGAAAAGAGAAAAAAGAGTACCTGAAAGATGTCGTTGCATGGTTTTTCAGTGATGAGGCCCAAAAAATCATGGTAGATGCATACAGTTACTCTCCCTTTCCCAAAAAAGCTCCTCCTAAAGGAGGGAAACCTCTTGATGAGTTGATGAAAGGGTCATTCAAGTGGGATGACAACGTCATTGATTCAGTAAACCGCAAACGTAAAGAATTACGTGATGGTTTTGCCAGAATTTTATTCAAATAAATCAATAAAGGGTCAAGATGGATTCATAAACATCTCGGCCCTGTGACTTCAACGTTTCAATACTCCTCTCACCTTTTTTAGGAATATCTCTTGGTGTTTCATGGGTAAGAGCATTGATGCCAAAATCTCTAACTAGATATATTCTTGCCATTTGAGGGTCACCATCTGAAAGGTCATAAGTTCCAGCTTGCCATTGATCCCTCGACCCCAATTCATTGATAAAGCTCTGTTGAAGGTTGAAAAAGTCTTGATCTCTAAAGGTTCTGTTAACTCTATAGATAAAGTCTTGAGTGAATGATCCGTGCATATCAAGGGCGATAACAGGAATGTTTCCTTTGCCGAGATAAATGGATTTCAAATGCTTTTGAATTATGGCCACTTCATCTTTAGATCGCGAAGGTGTGGAATGCCATACTCTATTGAGGTCATAACCCCGACTGTTATATCTTTTGCGAGCTTCTGCTCCATCAGGGTTTACCATGGGATAGAGAATCAATTGAAAGCGATCAAAAAAGTCACTATTTGAAAGTAATTTCTCGACGAAACCTTCAATAATCCAATTGGCAGTTCCCTCATCACCATGATGTCTCCCATACATCAAAACCATTTTTTTGGTATTGTCGATTGTCGAAGGATAAACCGAGTAAAGATCTCTACCCTCAATCGACTTACCAATGATCTCTACGTTATAGCCCTTTTCAACAAAGGCAGCTCGATTGGCCTCAATAAAGTTTTGAATTCTGGAGTATCGATAATATTTGATGTACTTGTCATCATAGCCGGCAATGTTTTTGATATGGCCCCATTGAACTGTGTAGTTTTTTGCAGGGTTCAGTTTCGGAAGCTTAGTCATTGGGTGAAAAACTCCATCCACTTCAACATAAAACTTTGAAGCTGACTCATGTGTAAGAGCATCAAGTAGTTCAAAACCTGTGAGCTTTTTTTCGTGAACACAGATGGCATGAGATAGAGGAATGACAAAGAGAACCAGAAGAGTAATTAATGTTTTCATTACTCTATTCTCCGTTCAGTCCGGATATGGTTCAAAAAATGTAAGAAGATGTTTTAAAGGGCTTCTGACAAGTTATTGAAATGAGAGTTGGCCGAGTCGATTGCTCTCCTACTTACACTTCCCAAGTTGCTTATCTAAAGGCGAACAATAATCTTTTCTCTTTTTGATTTTATCAGTGGCCTTATCTACAGCTTCATCAACTGGCTTCGGATCAAAAACCATCTTTCCATCTTTAGTTGTTGAACAAGAAACGATAAGCAATAGTACGAATAGAGAAATCAATTTAGTCATCATCAATCCAGTAAGTTTTCAGGTAGTTTAAATGTTCCATCTTCCTGACAAGAGAAATCTATTTCGGCCTCAACGCAATCTAGATTGAGATCGCCATAGATATGTGGAAAAAGAATATTACTCATTGGAGCTTCAAGTGGTGGTTCAACTTTTACTTCGGGCTGAACTTTTGTCTGATCAATTCTAAGAATCAGTAAGTGATTTTGCCCTTTGAAAAAAGAATTCGCTACACCTAAAAGTTGGTCGGCCTTTGAGCAATGAATAAATCCTTCATTGTCCAAAGTCTCCGGGTGGTAAGTTCCAGCTTTTTTGGCCTCGTGCCATTCATCTCTTTTTAGAATATGGAAAATCTTCATTTGAATATTTTAGCAGAATTGAATCTTATTTTGCCAAGGACTCCAGCTATTAGTTTGAAAGAATTTTTACGGATTGCACCATTAAGTTGAACTTAGATCTTATTCAAATCCTGACACATCCTGATAATTCCCTAACCCCGCAACACAACTAAAACTGAACAGATTCAGGGGATTTTCCTATTTTAGCTAAGAGGGAAAATAAAAAAGAACGACAGCGCAAACATTTGTTTGACCTATCAAACTTTATGAATTATTTAAGATCAAAACCAATCTAGGGAGAGATTTATGAATTGGATAAAGACCTTTCAAGTTCTCGGACTTTTAGCAACGCTTGGTGTTGCGACAGGTTGCAAGAACAATGTTGATGATGTTCCTTTTGTAGGACTGGATGGAAACGGAGAACTCAAAGAGATCAACTTTCCAGGGAAAAAGTTCAAAAAGTACAACGCTCGCGCAATGAAGTACACCAAGAAGCAAACCTTGAAGGCGCTTTCTCAAGTTGAGAAGGCCGAAACAAATTCTTGGAAGCTTGATGCAGTGGAAGTTGGTCTTGCTGCGAAAGCAGGTATTGGACTTGGTAATGTTCTCAAAGCTGAAGCCGAGCCGGCATTCATTTTGATTTACAAAAAAAGGAAATAAGTCATGAAAAAATACATCACACTAATCGCACTTATCATGAGCTTCAACGCCCTTTCAGCTGGTCTTCCTTCTGAATGGTACTTCGGTGAAGAAACTAAGAGTAATAAAGAAGAAAAACTAAACTACGATTTGGATAAGAGTTTGCACAGCCTTCACAATGCCCAAACTCATGCTTTGGAAAAGGCTGAAGGTGAAAAGCAAGGTTGGTACCTTGACCACATGAAGACAATTCTTGGTTTGACTCTTAAAGGTAAACTTGGAATCAAGTCATGGGGAGGGAAAAAAGGCATTGAACTTATCTGGAAGAAAAGATCTGCAAACAAAGAACTTGTGGAAATTGAAGAGAATGTTGAGACTTTTGATATCTCTGAAACAAAATCTGTAAATGATGCACTTGCTGGACTTGACCCATTCATCAACTCACTTGTTGAAAGTGGAAAAGTAAAAGATGCAGGGAACCTTAGAAATCAACTTTCTGACAAAGTACAGAAGTTCTATGAAGTGGCCAAAGGTGCAGAATCCTCAGCTCCACAGGCCTATAGACCTTATAAGATCAGACTCGATCTGTCTGTTGCCGCTGATGGCAGCGTCAATGGTCTTTTTGTCAAAGTCGGTGGCGATGTCAGGATCAGACTTGAGTGGACAAGAAAGAACTTCTATCAAAAGAACAATGAATTGAGCTCAATCGCTCAAAAAGCACAAACCGTACTTAATGGACTTGCTTCTGAAATTGGAAAATCAATTGAAGAAGAGCCTGCGGCCAAGGCCCTTACTCTTAAAGAGTTCAAAGTTGGTGTAGGTGTGACAGTTTCTGGAAATGTCGGTGTAGCGAAAGCTTCAGCTTCCATTGTTCCACAAGTTTACTTCAAGAAAGTTTCATTACTTGAGAAGTCAATGGAAGTTCAAGTTGAGGAAATTCCTTTTATTACTGATGATAAATCAAATGAGTTGAAACTTGTTTCTTCTACTAGAGTTAGGAAGGGATTCAAGAAATCTCTTAAGTTTGCAGAATACTTCCAAAAGAAGTTCTCTAAAAAAGAATACAAAGAAGGAAGCTGGGCCGTTCACACGATCAAGCCTTCATTCTCTTTTGATCTTTCAGGAGATGTTGGAGTTGTAACTCTGGCCGGAACAGCAATTTTTGAACTTGCTTACGTAAACAACAATTTCTAAGAAAGGATAAATGACATGAAATATATAGCACTATTATTGATGATTCTTACAAGTGTTTCCCTCTCGGCCAAGGACTATGATCTATCAGACTTCCTTACAGAAGAACTGAATGTGATCACCAAAAACCTTGAGGATTCAGACAAAGGAAATGATGACTCCCACCAACTATCAAAAGTGAGAGTGAGAGTCAGAGGAAAAGGTGGACTAGAAGTTCCTTTCCTAGCAAAGTTTGAATTGAAACCGATTGTCGAATTTCACTTCAAGAGAAAATAATTTAAGGTGCGCAAGCACCTGACCAAGTTGAAACGGGCTTCGGCTTTGGCAGAGGCTGTCCAATTGGCGGAGTCCGTTCATTCATATAATACATGGTCAATCTTTTAGCTTTCTCTCCGCCTTGATGCGATCGATTCCACTGACGACAGACCCACCTCGCTAAATATGGCCTATAACTATTGTTCTTTTTATACCATGCACTGATCAGGAACTTTCTCCATTGAGTGTTTCTGAAACGACTTCTCATTGGATAGGGTTTGTGATCGTAATCTATTTCTTCATCAAAATAGATGTCCCACTTCTTGCCATTCTCAAGTTCTCCTTCAAAAACATACCAACCGTCTGTCTTCATTGGGGAAGGAGCAAACATGTTCCATTGTTGATTCAACTGCAATGCAAACACGACGTCAGTGAATGGTCTTCTTATATCAAACCCTTTAATGGCCCAGGTCCCTTCCACGTTCCATGCAACGACAAAGAGGGAAATAATCACACCAAATAACTGCCCTTTCCATTTCATCGGATACCAAGGACTCGAACTTCCAATCTTGTTAATCAATATGCCAAAAGATTCACGTTTCTTGGACATGTAACTATAGATTGAGTCTCCAAAGTCATTAAAGACTAATAGCTTTCCGAATGGACGATAATATGAATTCAGCATCATTTCTCGATAGACAGAAAACTTTGTCACATAATCTTCATTGTTTCTCAGGACCCAAGATTCCTGCTCTTTCATCAGCTTATCTGCATTTTTATCTGATTGTGCTTCAACGACTTCCATATCTTTCAAGAAGAAAGCTTCCTTCATCATCAAACTGAATTTGCGACAAAATCCACACTCTTTATCATAAAAAAGTGTCATTCCTTTTCCTCTTGGAATCTTGGTTCCAAGCCAGTCCCAAAATTCACTCGGTATAAATGCGCACCAAAGTGCAATACATGCCGGCGGAAATGTCCCTAATATGAATGTCAACCAGATTCCAATATGAAGAGCAAAGAATCCTGCTACACAAATCCCTCTCATCCAAGCCTGACGAAATGGAATAAAAAGAAGTACCGGACAAATGGCTTCAATCAACATTGTTCCAATGGTCAAAAACTTCCCAAATCCAATGAAGTCCTTGAGAAAATAACCAATAGGAGTTGTAAAAGCTTCTAACTGAAGAGCGTAGTAAACAGCTGAAAATTCAGATTTATAATGTGGATGCCACTTATACCAGATAGTGAACCAATAAATACAAATGGCCTGAACAAATAAAAGAACTGTCCATGAAGAGAAGTACTTCCTTGGAACATCGGCCCATTTTGCGTTGAGAACCTTATCCATTGAATACTCTGCTCCAATGGGAAGGAAAATACTGTAGAAAAAGAGAAGTCTGGTCAGGTTGTCTCCCCCATGATTAATGATGGGAAGCCTATGATGTAGACTCAAATAGATCACCCAAATAACAACAGCGCTGAGTTTCGTCCTGATACCTTTCGTATACATCACACCAAAGATGACTCCGATGGCAAATATGAGAAAGACCCACCAGGACTCTCCTGAAGCAAGAAGCAAGCCCCATTTACCGTGTATGGAGTAGTTTTGAATATATTCAGCCCGGGTAAGTATCCCTTCATCTGAATAAAATGCGTTGATATCCCCAAATCGATGCAGGATATCCCCTAGGAACGTTAAACCAATGACGACTCTCATAAGCGCCAGAGATCTGGTATCAAGATAAAATATTTTTTTCAGCATAGTCTAAGATGGTAAATACTTTTTCACGTCAGGAAAATGATCTCTATCACGACATTTGGAAATATATCGGCTTAAAGTGTCAGAAAGTGGTAGCTCAAGCATGCCCGCCCAAAATAAAGTTTGGGCGACTATAATATCAGCTACAGTAAAATCACTTCCGATCAGCCACTCATTATTTTCCAAATGGTCTGAAAGTACCTTTAGACTCGAATCCAACATCATCTTTGACTGATCTACGGCATCCTGAGACTTTTTATCTCCGTAAAACCATTCATTTCTGGCAATCACCCAAAGGTATGCATCAAGTTCATTCAATCCAAAGTGAAGCCATTGGTTCATCTTGGCACGATTAAGGGAACCGGCCGCAGGGGCCAGACCAGACTCAGGCTTTAAGTCTGCCAGATAGAGACAAATGGCAGCACTCTCAAAAAGCACATGACCATCTGAAGTTTCAAGAACTGGAACTTTTCCATATGGGTTCTTGTTTAAAAAGTCTTGTGACTTATGTTCACTTTTTGCCATATCCACATGAACGTGTTCGAAAGGCATCTCCAGTTCTTCCAATGTCCAGATACATCTGAACGCCCGACTTCTTGCCGGACCATAAAGCTTCAAGCTCATTTCAATAAATCCCTTGATATGATTTCTTTCATAATTTCTGTAGTACCTGCGTAAATTCTTTGAACTCTGGCATCAACATAAGCTTTAGCGATTGGATATTCGTTCATATACCCATATCCTCCAAACAACTGCACACATTCATCGGAAACCCTGCCTAGCATTTCGCTACACCAGTATTTCGCCTTCGAAGCTTCAACAATCATGTCTTTTTCTTCAACCATCCCAGTTATACAACGATCGACAAAGGCCTCTCCCACACTGATTTCTGTCGCCATCTCTGCCAACTTGTAGCGAGTATTTTGAAACTGAGCAACAGAGCGACCGAAGGCCTTCCTTCCCTTAGTATATTCAACAGTCAAATCAAGACATCTTTTGGCGGTGGCAAGCGACCAGATGGCGACTGTCAATCTTTCTGCCGCCAGTTCATTGGTCAAATAGAGAAAACCTTTGCCGACTTCACCTAGAAGGTTTTCTTTTGGAACTTTGCAATTAGTAAAAGAAAGTTCGGCCGTATCCTGGGCCTTAAGCCCCACCTTTGAAAGATTTCTTCCTCGTTCAAAACCATCCATCCCCTCTTCAACAACAAAAAGAGAAAGAGGAGCAAACTTTGAATTTTCGCTTCCTGGAACTTCAGTTCTCGCGACGACAATGACCCAGTTTGAGATATGACCGTTACTGATAAAAGTTTTGGCTCCATTAAGAACCCAATGATCATCTTTAAGTTCAGCCTTGGTAGCAATTCCCTGAAGATCAGAACCCGTTCCAGGCTCAGTCATGGCAATGGCAGAAATCAATTCCCCACTGACAAGTCCTGGAATCCATTTCTTTTTCTGATCCTCATTTCCATAATGATAGAGATAAGGTGCAATCACATCCGAGTGAAGAAAGAAAGCAGCCCCACTTGTAAGTGCATATCCAAGTTCTTCAATGACGACCGAAGCATATCGAAAGTCCAATCCCATTCCGCCATACTCTTCCGGAGCAGTCAGACATAGGAATCCCTGCTCTCCAGCTTTGGTATAGAGTTCACGAGGTGTTATCCCTTCTTGTTCCCACTTTTCATGGTGAGGAACAAGCTCATTATCCACCCATCGTTTGAAAGAATTTTGAAATTCCACCAATTCAGGTGTCATCAAGGACTCGTGCATGGCATCCCTCCATGGTCCGCACAGTTTCATCTTTATAGTTCAGATAAAAAAGTACCACGTACATTATTTTTTTGGCAAAATAAGTTGATCAACAAAAGGGTACCCGATGAAAACAGTCTACATTTATGATGCCGTTCGTACTCCTCGTGGTAGAGGAAAAGCTGACGGAAAACTTCACACAGTTCGTCCAGTCCATCTTGCAAAAACAGTTCTTGAATCCATTCAACAAAGAAACAATCTCGACACGGCCTTGGTGAATGATGTGATTCTTGGATGCGTGACTCAAGTTGGTGAACAAGGTGGTTGTATTGCCAAATCTGCCGCGCTCTATGCTGGTTATGCTGACAGTGTAAGTGGATTCACCTTGAACCGATTCTGCGGATCAGGACTTGAGGCCATCAATCAAGGAGCAAGTTCAATCATGAGTGGGTATTTCGATATGATTGTGGCCGGTGGAGTTGAAGCCATGAGTAGAATTCCCATTGGAAGTGATGGTGGAGCTTGGATGATCGATCCAGATGTAGCGACAAAAACTCACTTCGTTCCCCAGGGTATATCAGCTGACCTTATTGCAACATTAGCTGGCTATACGAGAACCGATGTCGACTCATTTGCAGTCGAGTCTCAAAAGAAAGCTACTCTTGCTTGGGAAGAAAATAGATTTCAAAAAAGTATCATTCCAGTTATTGATCAAAATGGGATGACGATTCTTGATCGCGACGAACATATCCGCCCTGGAACAACAGTCGAAAGTCTTTCAGGGCTAAGACCTAGCTTTCTTGAGATGGGTACAAAATACGGATTTGATTCTGTAGCGACACAAAAATATCCACAAGTAACAGAGATCAACCATATCCACCATGCTGGTAACTCCAGTGGCATCGTGGACGGAGCATCTGTTGTTCTGATTGGAAACGAAGAAGTTGGAAAGAAGGCCGGAATTAAACCAAGAGCAAAAATTAAATCTTTCAGTATGGTTTCTACTGAACCAACTATCATGTTGACTGGTCCAGGACCTGCAACTGAAAAAGCATTGAAAGCTGCAGGGATGACCATTGATGATATTGACCTGATTGAAATCAACGAAGCATTTGCTTCTGTCGTCTTGAGATTCATTGATGAAGTTGGAGCAGACATATCAAAAGTAAATGTCAACGGCGGTGCCATTGCCATGGGTCACCCTCTAGGAGCGACAGGGGCAATGCTTCTTGGTACTGTACTAGATGAACTGGAAAGACAAAATAAATCAACCGGACTTGTCACTCTTTGTATTGGTGGCGGAATGGGTATTGCGACAATTATCGAGAGAGTCTGATCATGATGAAAATACACTTAGATGAAAATAATATTGTAATTCTCACAATAGATTGTGAGAAAAAACCTATGAATGTCATTGATGAGGAATTTGTAAGAACTTTTCATCAAAAGATAGAAGAGATTACATCAGATGAAACCAACACTGGTTTAATCCTGACTTCTGCACGTGACGAATTCGTTGCTGGTGGTGATCTGGAAATGCTTAGATCCATCAAAACAGCTGAAGATTGTGTCGAAGTCACTTCTCTTCTTCACAAGGCTCTTCGCAAGATTGAAAGATGGGGGAAGCCTGCTGTTGCAGCTCTGACAGGCACAACTCTTGGTGGAGGATATGAGTTGGCACTTGGTTGTCATCATAGGATCTGCATTAACAAACCCAAGGCCAAAATCGGACTCCCTGAAGTAACTCTCGGACTTCTACCTGGAGGAGGCGGTACTCAAAGACTTCCACGAATGATTGGTATTCAAAGTTCACTTCTCTACCTTACCACCGGAAAACAATTAAATCCGGAAAAAGCCCTTGAAGTAGGACTAATCGATGCACTAGCTGACAGTGAAGGCGACTTGATCAACAAAGCTGTAGAGTTCATCAAGGCAAATCCTGCGATAACCCAACCTTGGGACGATAAGAAATTCAGGCTTCCTGGTGGTGAAGTTCAATCCCCAAAGGGATATCAGGTCATCCCGGCATCCACTGCGATGATGAATGAAAAAACACACGGAAATTATCTGGCCCCCAAAAATATTTTGTGTGCCGTCTATGAAGGTTGTCAGGTTCCTATCGATCAAGCATTGGAAATTGAGCTTCGCTATTTCACTGAATTGGTTTTAAATACATCAAGCAAGAATATGATAAGAACTCTCTTCTACAGTATCAATGAATGTAACAAGGGAGAAGCTAGACCTAAAGATGTTCCGGCCAGCAAGATTTCAAAAGTTGGTATTCTTGGAGCAGGAATGATGGGAAGTGGTATTGCCTATGCAACGGCAATGGCCGGTATTCCTTGTGTCATGAAAGACATTAGTGAAGAAACTTTGGAGAAAGGAAAAGCTTACTCAGCTAAAGTTCTAGATAAAATGATTGAAAGAGGAAGATGTACTCCCGAGAAAAAAGAAGAGGTTCTTTCTCTCATCAGTACAACTACTGATCCCCAAGATATGAAAGGATGTGACTTGGTTATTGAGGCCGTTATCGAGGACAGAGGGCTTAAGGCAAGAGTCACTCAAGAGAGTGAAGCAGTAATGCCTGAAGATGGTATTTTTGCCTCCAATACCTCAACACTTCCAATCACAGGTTTGGCTAAAGAGAGTAAGAGACCTGATCAATTCATCGGTCTTCACTTCTTCTCTCCTGTCGATAAAATGCCATTGGTTGAAATCATTATGGGAGAGAAGTCCAATGAAAAGGCCCTCGCCATGTGCATCGACTATGTTAGAGCGATCAAGAAGACTCCGATTGTTGTAAATGACGGAAGAGGATTCTACACTTCCCGAGTTTTCACGACCTATGTTTCAGAAGGAATCAATTTAATCACTGAAGGAGTCTCTCCTGCGATCATCGAAAATGCCGGCAAGATGATAGGAATGCCAGTCGGACCTCTTGCCGTGGCCGATGAAGTTTCAATTGATCTGATTTATCACATCATCAAACAAACAATGGAAGACCTTGGAACAGAAGCTGTGGACAAAGCAACTCTCGATCTTTCAACCCGATTTGTTGAAGAACTTGGAAGACTTGGTAGGAAAGCTGGAAAAGGTTTTTATGACTACCCAAGTGATGGAAAGAAACATCTTTCTCCGGAGCTTTCAACGTTATATCCAGTAAGTGAAAATCAACCAGAACTTGAAGAAGTGAAAGACAGACTACTTTACATCCAATCAATTGAAACACTTCGATGTCTTGAAGAAAACATTCTGACGACAACTAGAGATGCTGATGTTGGCTCAATCATGGGATGGGGATTTCCAGCATGGACAGGAGGAACGATTGGATTTGTTGAATACATTGGACCTCAAAAATTCAAAGAAAGATGTCTTGAACTTGAGAGAAAGTTTGGAAAACGTTTCTCACCTCCAAAAATTCTTGATGGAAAAGAGAGCTTCTACATTTGATTCTCTCTAAAGCTCTAACAGGGATTAAAGTTGTGGACCTGACAAGGCTATTGCCGGGTCCACTCTGTACGCGCTGGCTCTGTGATATGGGAGCAGAAGTCACGAAGATCGAAGATCCTATTCAAGGCGATTATGCGAAACACTACCCTCCTTTCGATGACGAAGGTGTAGGACTTCTCTACAAAAGTTTAAATGACGGGAAAAAGTTGATTGAACTCGATCTTAAAATAGATGGCGAGAAGCAAAAGTTTTTTGACCTGGTTAAAGATGCTGACATCGTAATTGAAAGCTTTCGCCCGGGGGTCATGGATAAGATAGGCATAGGGTTCCAAGAACTTAAAAAAATCAATCCAACCATCATTCTGTGCTCTATAAGTGGATACGGATCTCAGGACGAGAAAAGGGATCTTCCTGGACATGACATCAATTATATGGGTTTCTCTGGATTACTCTCCACATTAAAAACAAACAATGATCTTCCTGTTCCTGGATTTCAACTGGCCGACATAGCTGGTGGTTCGATGACCTCACTTTCCTCCATACTTGCAGCTCTTCATCAGGTCAAAAGAACAAATGAATCCTTGCATCTCGATATTTCAATGACGGCTTCCCTTTCTCCCTTTCTTGCCATAATCAAGAATCAAATGGAGGCTAAAGCTCCAGGAATCATCACAGGTGAGTCTGCCTGCTACAATATTTATAAAACAAAAGATGGTCACTTCATGGCCCTGGGTGCAATGGAGAAAAAGTTCTTCGAAGAGTTCTGTAAAGGAATTGGAAAAGAAGAGTGGATCTCACGTCATCCAGGAGTCGGGAAGAAATTCAGTTCCTTGAAGGAAGACATCCAACGAGTGATCAGCTCTGAAACTCGCGAACACTGGTCCGCAAAATTTAGAAAAAGCGACGCTTGTTTCTCCCCTGTTTTAGGCCCAGATGAAGCCAAACAAAAAAACTTGAAGATGGTCAATTTTCCTCTTTAGTTTCAAATATTTATACATCTGAATAATTTACAACATGCTCGCTGTTCATACTTAAAAATGGGATAGTCCTGCTTATTTCCATGCGGGGGTTATTCCATGAAATCTATGCTTTTGATCATTTTAGCCATGATCACGGCCAACACTTTTGCGTCAGACAATAAGTACTATGGTGCAGAATCTGTTGAGGCCATTCTATCTTTCAACAGCAAGACACTTATTACTAATACACTGACTTCTTCAAATGAAGAGATCAGAGAACAGATTGACTTTCAAATTCAGCATTTGATGGGAACTTTTCAAGCAGAAAGTTTTCTAAATGAGTTTCCTTACCCAGGTGTTCTTGGTGAAACATATAAAATCAAAAACATCAAAAAGAAGCAAACAGAAGCTGGACTTCTGGTTTCTTATAAATTTGAAGGGAAAGTGGCCTGGAGTAAGAAAGCTTTTAGAAACAACAATATTCGAAAGCTCCCTATCAAACTTCCTTTGGACCCAAACTCCATCTACGAACTTGGTCTCGTCAATGACTTCAATTACTGCACCGATGATCATTACAACACAGAAGGAGACTTCTGGTATTTCTGGGATCCTGACAAAGATGGATGTCCACTTGCGACCAACACTAAAGATGTTTTGAGAATCAAAGGACAACTTAAAAAGCTTCCTAGTACAAGATCAACTTATCCTGAATACCAGTTCCTCTATGGGGACAATGGAAATGGGAAGAATGTAGATATCCATCTTTACATCGGCTACATCGATGAAGAAAACCTGAATCTCAGTAAACCTGATAAGGATGACCATGCCTTCGTCGCCATGGAGTACGTAGAAGAAGAACTTGAACTTCAAGGTTACAAACTGACTACACAGAAAGATGCCTTTAGGGAGTACAAAACAAAAACGGGAAAAGGGATCAATTTTCTACGTGTCTACGAGAAGGAAATGACAACTTCTAATGGAAAGCTTGTGAATGTCAGAGTAAAGATTCTTCTTTCAGACACTCAAGTAAACTCCAAGGACAATACTTTTCACAATCATATCTCCAAAGGTCTAGAAGAAGCCGATATTTTGATTTATGACGGACATAGTGGACTTGGTGGGAACCTCCACCTTGATAATCTCCCTCCGGTGGATTTCGTCAAAAACAAGTACCAACTTTTCTTTTTTAATGGATGCAGTTCATACCCATATTTTAATGGCATGTTTTTCAACGCCAAGGGTGGAAGTAAGTATCTTGATATCGTGACATCGGGACTACCGACCTACTCTGATACTGCTGGACCGAATATGACAAGCTTCATAGACGGTTTTGTTCGAGGAAAAACATGGAGTTATCAGACAATCATGAGAGAACTTGAACAGTCCAATGCCCAGAATGGTACTTATCTGACTGGCGTGAATGGAGACGAAGACAACACTTTCAAGCCATAATACTGCCAACAAAAACGGTCAAAAACGTGCAGATTCACCATAATTCGCGTGGTGATTCTGCACTGAAATTATCCCTTAGAGCTCCTATCTCACCGCTATTATTCAATTACTAAAAAAAATAGAAGCATTCCAAAATCCACACCTGTCTGGGTGTTACGATAATTGGGCTTGTAATTTCAGTGAAAAACAAAAGGACAAGAAATGAAGAAATCCAAATTGTTAATGGTGATGATGATGCTCTTTGTAGTCGCCAGTTGTTCCAGTAAAAAGAAAGAAGCCTACCATGGCAGTATGGACGACAGTATTGAATTAAGTGAAGTCTCCACTTCTGACGGAATTGAAGGTCAAGATGTCGATGTTGCTCTTGATGAATCCGACAGCAGTAGCGAGGAAGGAAATAACGATTCAGCAGACTATGTAGCTGATGCAGATGATGTTCAAGGTATTGAAGAAGGAGATTCTGAGAATCAAGACTTGATGGTCGTTGATGTAGATCAGCAACAATCAGAAGAGCCTGTTCAAGATGAAGTTCTTGCCGAAGACAGTTCAGGTGTCCAGGAAGAGCATATCTCTTTATCTGAACAAGTAGCCGAATACACCGTTCAAAAGGGTGATACTTTGATGCAAATTGCTTTCAAACTCTACGGAGATTTTGGAAAATGGAAGGACATCAAGTCTCTCAATCCAGATGTAAACGGTGCCTTGAAAATGGGATCAATCATTAAGTACAACGTACCTGAGAGTAGTTTTCAATGGGTACCTAAAGGGAATCCATATCTGGTCATGAGAGGAGATACTCTGAGCAGCATTTCACACAAAGTCTATGAGAAGGCCAGCTGGTGGACTCATATTCATGAAAACAACAAGCCTATGATCAAGGATCCAGACCAGATTTTCGCAGGATTTACTCTCTATTATCTTCCAAAAGAAGATATTGAATCAAAGAGAGATCTGGCCAGTCAATAAGCAGAATAATAAAATAGCCATATGGCGGATATCAAACTCAAGAGGCCACAAAATGTGGCCTCTTCTTTTTTCACAGACACTTCTTGTATCGACTGTGGGACCTGCTACTGGGTTGCCCCCAAGACTTTCAAGCGAGAAGAAGATTCTAGTATCGTTTACAATGATCCTGAATCTAATGAGGACTGGTTGAACTCTTACGAGGCCTTGCTCTCCTGTCCAACCAACTCCATTGGAGTCACTGACAAATCAAAACTAACCAAAAAACCAGCCGATGTTTTTCCTCGACTGATCGAGGATAACGTCTATCACACTGGCTATCATTCTGAACGAAGCTATGGAGCTGCCCCTTGGTTGATCAAGGCCGATTCTGGTAATATTCTTATCGATGCTCCTAGGATGACGACTGTTCTCAAAAATAAAATTACCGAGATGGGTGGACTCAAGTGGCAATACCTCACCCATCGAGATGATATTGCCGACACTGACCTTTTTCATGATGAATTTGGCTCAAAGCGAATTATTCATGAAGGAGATAAAATTTCCAAGACTGAACATTACGAAATCTTTATCGAGGGAGATGATCCTTACAAATTGGATAAAGACACACTGATTATTCCTGTACCTGGTCATACCAAAGGTCATAGTGTCCTCCTTTACAAAGATAAGTTTCTTTTCACTGGAGATCACCTCGCTTGGTCAAATCATCTTGGTCACCTTTACGCTTTCAAGAGACATTGCTGGTATGACTTTGATAAACAAATCCAAAGTATGGAGAAACTTCTCTCTTATGATTTTGAATGGGTGCTTCCCGGACATGGAGCTCCAGCTCGTTTTGAAAAAAGTGAAATGAAAGCGCAGTTAAAGAAATGCATCGAGTGGATGAAGGAATGAGTAAGAAGTTTCTCCTCTCCTTTATTTCGCTAGTAGTTTGCCTGTTAGTTCTCGAGTTGACCCTTCGTATCCATTTTCATTTGCAGGACCCAATTATACAGGCGAGAAAAACTTCGGTTGAATACAAAAAAGGCTATGGTTGGGACCTTCGTCCTCTTCATGAATATAAGATCGCAGATAGTGGATTCTACAAAGTGAATGATCTTGGATTTCGTTTTTTCTCTTCCGTCCACGATCAAGCCCGAAAGACGGTGTTACTCATTGGCGATTCATTCACACATGCTCCAGAGATGGCAAACGAAGATGTGTACTACTCTGCTCTTTCTAAATTGAATGTTAATTTCTACTCCTATGGAGTTGTTGGTTGGAACAATCTACAAGAACTGATGAAAGTTGAAGAGTATGTTGAACTTATCAAACCAGATATCGTCATTTGGCAATTGAGTGCCAATGATCTCATCGAAAATGTTTTCGAAATCGAAAAGCGTCTTGGAAAAAAATCATTTGGAAGACCGTATTATGATGAAGAGTCCAAAATATTTTATGACAAAGATAAAAGTTTATTAACAAGAATAAGAGTGATTCTAAAAGATTCTCGTGCCGTTAACTTCATTTTTGACAGGGTTCACTCTTTAATAAACCTTCCTTCTGAAGAAATCACAATTACAGACGAAGAAAGAAAAAAAGCAAGGCTAATCACCAAATTTGTTTTCAAAAGAATGAGAGAGATCCTTCAACCTAGATCACAGATAGTTTCGTTCAATGCGGGGCCACTCCCTTTTGAATCTTTCTTCTTTTATGAACTTGCATTGAGCGAAGGACACATTTACATTCATGATATCGAAAATCAAATAAACAAGGCCAAGACTGATAAATTGGATATTTTCACAAGCGATATGTTCCATTGGAACAAGTCTGGTCACCTTAAAATCTCCAAGATTCTCACTCCAAAAATTGAAGCACTCATCAACGCCGAAAAAGTCGAGTAGTTTCGAACACTTACAGGTAAAAAGAATTTAAAAACATCACCTAAAAATGACGAAAAGACTATGATGTCTATACTCATTTTTGTCGTTTCATTTTTCATTTCAACAGAGCTTCTGGCCCAAGGTCCGACTTCGGAAGTATTTTCAAGAGAAGCACTTCTTGGCCAAGAAGAAACTGAAAACACTGAAGAGTTAGATGCCTATAGAAAACGTGCAGTAGACTATATCAACAAATCTCTCCAAAAAGAACTCGGTCGCTCAATCCCACTTGGTCCAGCACGATCTGGAATACGACGTGAAGAAGATCAGAAAAACTTCAATGAATGTGTCGATAAAATCACAACTCAATTCGGAGGAAGAGATCTCAAAAGATACCTCGATCTTTTCAACTTCTGTAATGACAAATTCAAATTGATTGAAAAAAGTGAAATGGATAAGCTAAAAGATCTCGGGATAAGGAAGGCCATAGATTTTGAGAATAAAGTTGCTTCTGAAATACTTGAGATGAATCAACGTCAACAAGATAGTGATCGTGAAAGTCAGGTTGAAAAAGATTTAGACTTTATTCGTTTTGACTCTCATCATATCACTCAAGCACCTGTCGCCCTGCCTGGGCTGGACGGAGTTTTCAAAGCTGTGAATGACTTTACTTCTATCGCTATCGAATTCAATAAAGAAAAGAACCTCAAGAGTGTTATCGAGAACAATCCAGATATTAAAAGCCAACTAAAAGAAGAACTGATCAAATTGAATTATCTTAATTTTCGGCTCAAGGGTGAGGATCCTTGCCCTGGGGATATAAGTATAAAAAAGCTCACTTTTGATGATACAAAGGCGATGACAATACTGTCAGACTTTAAAGGATTTAATCAGGAAGACTTCTCAGTTTCATCTCCACACCAACTCTTTTTCGGACTTGATAAAGAGAAAGCTTCAAAGAAAATTGATAAGTTCATGATGAAGCTCGAGGATGGTAAGGAACTCTACATCTTCAAGTATACAGAGCCCGGCTCAACTAATGAAACGTGGGTATTGGCCGAGCTCGATCCAGAAACTCAAACCGTTCGATACTCCCATTACAAGTTAAACAAATCAAGGCCTGAAAGACGTCTTGCCAGGACCAGTGACGGTGACATTACTGTTGTAGGTATTCATAATTTTCACCGTAGATTGAATAATACACCCGGTAGAGAACTCTTTTTGGATATGAATGTCGGACTTTCTCTAGATGCCAATCGTGAGCGAATCCCTCTCATTGGAAACGCTTCAGTCCCTACTGGTGATATTGATCTCGCTTACGTCAAGCTGAGTAGCTTCGCTCCAGGCCTTTGGACCGAAACTAAGCTGGCGCTTCAGGCCGAACAGGTCAAACTTTCTACAGTTCTTCGACCTAGTCAGAATGCCAATTGGGCCACATCTGCGGAGCTCAGATATAGGACTTACGAAAATGACCTCCATGTAGCTGGTGCTGTCAGAGTTCATAATCTACTGGTTGGAGTTTCCTCAAATTTAAGTGATGAAACCAGTCTTAATGCCGGAATCTATCGCGGCAGAAGCTTCATTATGTATGAGACTGACTTCAAGGAATTACGACGCTTGAAGGTTGGAACCGCTCTTCGAAATGGACGAGGTGGCGTCTACGCAGACACTGACTTCAAGAAGTTTCACAATGTGACTGTCATCATCAATCTGAACTAGCTTTTTGCCCTAAAAGGAATTTTCAAGTACATGGAGCCATTGTCTTCTGGTTCTGGAAATTTCGCCCCATCAATATTTACCTGAATACTTGGTAAAAGAAGCCTTGGAGCGTCTAAAACAGCATCTCTCTCAGAGCGGAATTTTACAAACTCATCTCTTGAAGTTGAGGCCTTCAATTGCTTGTTCTGGGCCTTGGATTCTGCAATAGAGGTCTCATATTTAAGTTCCCTGCCGCCTGGCTGATAATCATGCCCCACAAAGACTCTCGTCTCGTCTGGCAAGGTATAGAGCTTGTCATGAACTGTTTCGTAGAGATCTTCGGCCGATCCCCTGGGAAAATCACATCTACCAGTGCCAAAATCAGGCATAAACAAAGCGTCTCCAGTAAAGAGACAATCCTCTATCAAATAAGAGTAACAAGCCGGAGTATGCCCAGGGGTGTGAAGAACCTTAAATTTAAGGCTTCCCGCCTCCATTTCCTGCCCATCAGCAAACAGCAGGTCAAACTGACTCCCATCAGTCTTGAGATCTTTTAAGTTATAGATCCCCTTGAAAACCTCTTGAACCTGGGTAATCTCGCCTCCAATCCCATATGGAGCATTGGGAAATCGCTTTTTCAATTCCTGTGCGCCTGACAAGTGGTCAGCATGCGCATGAGTATCCAGAATCAGCTTCAGATTCAACCCTTCCTTCTCTAAAAAGGCCTGTACTTTGTCCACAGCTTCAACATCATATGACG
>JBFEVX010000099.1:0-14423 GCA_041546685.1 Bacteriovoracaceae bacterium
ATTTTTGTAAACTTCAATTCATCTCTTAAAATTTCATAGGCCTTCGGACTCAAAGTACATGGAAGATCAGGATCAATTCCTTCAACAACCAAGTGGGCCATCATGACAAAGTCGACTCTACTTTTAATTGCCTTGATGAAAGGTTGAAATTCAAACTCTCTTAGTTCTTCAATTGTTTTTTTCACAATAGGCAAAGTGTAGTGAGAGTCTTTTGAAGTTGAGCCGTGACCTGGAAAATGCTTGGCACATGCAAGCACTCCATTAGTCTGAAGTCCTCTGATTACAGAAGAAATATATCTAGAAACTGTATCAGCGTCTGAACCGAAAGCTCGATCACCGATTACCTGATTTTCAGGATGTGTGACAACATCACAAACTGGTGCGAGGTTGACATTGATTCCGCATGATAAAAGTTCTTCCGCCATTATTTTTGCAATATGAAAAACTACTTTTGGCGATCCTGTTTTCGTCAACTCGAGCATTGGAGGAATTTGTGTGAAATGATTTCGGAATCGAACAACTCTTCCGCCTTCATGATCAACAGCTACGAAGAGTGGATATTCATCTCTTAACTTTTGAATCTCATTCACAAGCTCAGCAAGTTGTGCAGGAGACTCAAAGTTTTTACTAAAAAGTAAAATACCACCAACGTTTTCTTCTTGAATGAATTTGGCTTCTTCCGGCTTGAGAGAAGTTCCCTCAACACCTGTCATGATCAACTGGCCCAAATTGCTCATTTTTCCCTCCAATAACCGCTCTTGAGCTTTTTCAAAAAGCCTTAACAAGAGCCTTGGTTATTATAAACTTGATTGAATGAATTTCAACTGTATCTCTAGTCATAACGGATATTTGTAAGAAACTACTAGAATAACCTAGTAGTTCAGTGCCAAAATGCAACCGAATCAACTTATTTTGATTTAGATCCGCGGAAGGACTGAGTCAAACCTTGGGCGACCCAGTAAATTTTTTCGACTCGCGATGCCGAATCGACGAGATAGAAAATGTTTTGCCCCCCCGCTTCCAAGGTAAATCGAAGAAAACCCTCTTTCGTTTTTCCATCATAGCGAAGCAAGGCATTGGCAAAAACCTCTTCTTTAACATTGATGTATTGTTCCATGAAATACGGATAGCCTTCCCAAATCAGATGGAAGTACATCTCCCCGGCCTGAGACTTCACCGCTTGAGAAATAAAACCTGTGATTGCAGCACAGTCGATAACCTGCGAGAAGAAGCAGTAAACACCTTTCCCTCTTGGAAAGGGCACTGTCTTTGTCCCATTCCACTGCTTTTCCGGGCTCGACATTTTTACAACCAGCGACTTTGTCTTGGGGTCGATTTCCATCTCAGTCTTGTATTTTTTCTTCTCAAACCAGACCACATACTCACTCTTCAGAGGTCTCAATACAAAGATACTTTTAAGTCGACCGGGATTGCTCAGAACAACACTCTGCTCTAGAAATCTTTTTTCTGGATCATTGTTGGAGTAAACATAACGTTTAACTACTGCTTGATTCTTGCTCTTTATAAATCCCCTCTCACGAACTACAACAAAATTCCCTGACTTATCTTGTAAGTCATAGATTCGCTTGGAATTTGTATTTTGAAGAAGGTCAAATTTCTGGGATGATTTACTCGCGAGGGAGCATCCTTGCAAAATAAACAAGGATGCCAAAAGATAAATTATCTTTGAATCAATCAACGAAGTTTTCAAAATCTTTGTGGGCTTCATCTCCACCAGACTCTTTGATTTTTAACTCTACCAGTTTAGTTAAATCTGTATTGTCATCAAACGTGAAACCGATCTTGGCCATGGGAAGATTCCCCATTCTTGGATTCACATAGTCTACGTTATAAACCATTTTGGCATTACTGAGCTTGAACACATCCTTATCAAAAAGTAGTGTGATGTTCAATTCTCCAAGATCACTTCCAAAGTATGACTTTTCCTTTTCATTAACAAGAAAGGCGATACCACTACTCGAAATATCAAGGGCTCGAAAACCAATCAATTCATCCTCTTGATCACTTTCAACTCTGTCTTGAGCCTCAAGAATTTCTTCATTGCTCAATTCTTGAAATTTTCTAAATGCTTTATGGTTATCTTCAACGTGCTTATTGATGAAGATGAGGTTTTCTGTGTTTACTTGTTTTTGGATTTTAAAATAAGCATAAACTTGGAAGTTTGGATAAGTGAGAAGTCTCTCGTCTCCACGCTTTTCCATTTTGAAAACGTGTGGATTCATTTCGAACCAAAAATCCTCGTTCCCAAGAACTTCAACCACCTTTCCCTTGGTGAAATAATCCAATCCTCCCAAAGAAAATTGCATGAATAGATCTTTACTCATCCAAGACTCATCGACTTTTCCAAGTCTCAATCTGAGTTGCTGGCAGAATTCTTCACCTTCTTCATTGCTATGGCTATTAACCACTTCACAAAGATCCGGGAGATCTCCCTTTTCCCAAAGTTTGACCTGAGCATGACTGGCAACAAGACTTGAAATATCTTCTGTCAGTTCAGCCCAATCGAGTTCTACAAAATTAGATGATCCTTCCATTCAACAACTCCTGTATCAGCTCAAGGTTGTAACTTGTCTAAGAAGACTGATTGATTCAAGTGCCTTACCACATCCACGAACAACACATGTCAATGGATCTTCAGCTAGTGAAACCGGAAGACCTGTCTTTTCCTTGATGAGTACATCAAGGTTGGCAAGAAGGGAGCCCCCTCCGGCCAGGATAATTCCGTTATCTACAATATCCGCCGCCAATTCAGGTGGCGTCTTCTCAAGTGAAACCTTGATGGCCTCTACTACTTCAGTGATCGGGTCACTTAGAGCATCCCTTACTTCATCTGAAGTAACTTCGATAATTTTTGGAGCACCGGCAATCAAGTCACGACCTTTAACTTCGTAACTCTTAACTTCTTCATCGAATGGGTATGCATTACCGATACTGATCTTGATGGCCTCAGCTGTTCTTTCACCGATCAAGAGAGAATATTTCTTTTTGATATAGTTAGTGATTGCTTCGTCGAATTTATCACCAGCAGTTCTTACTGATTTTGAATAAACAATACCACCCAGTGAGATCACAGCTACTTCAGTCGTCCCACCACCGATATCAACAATCATATTTCCCGATGGCTCGGTAATTGGAAGACCTGCTCCAATAGCAGCGGCCATTGGCTCTTCAATCAAATAAACTTCTCTGGCACCAGCTTGCTCAGCTGATTCCTTAACCGCTCTCTTTTCAACTTGGGTAATTCCAAAAGGAATACAGATAATGATTCTTGGTTTGATAAGTTTAGAACCACTTAAACTTTTTTGAATGAAATATCTCAACATGGCCTGAGTAACTTCGAAGTCGGCGATAACACCATCTTTCATTGGTCTGATGGCCTTGATGGAACCAGGAGTTCTTCCCAACATTTCCTTGGCTTCTTTACCAACGGCAAGTACCTTACTCGCTCCCTTCACACCTTGGTGAACAGCAACCACTGAAGGTTCGTTGACGATAATACCTCTGTCCTTGGCGTAAACTAGACAGTTTGCAGTTCCAAGGTCAATAGCGAGATCATTTGAAAACCAATCGAGCATTTTTTTAAACATATTCAATTCCTCAATACTGGATGTTACCAGGTATAGTGTCTGATTTTTTCACCACGTTCTGCGATGTCGGCCATCGCCTCAATTCCAAGTTCAATGTGCCTGTCTGTATACTGTCTAAAAACAGATTTGGCAGAAGCCTTGGTTTTGATACCACCTTTTTTCATCGGGCAATCTGAAATCAATAACAATGCACCGATGTTCACTTTACTTACAAAGCAGGTTGTAAACAAAGCAGCCGTTTCCATTTCAACAGCAAGAACTCTTTCTTCAATCAAGTTCTGCTTGAAACGCTCGTCAAACTCCCAGAAACGAAAATCTGTCGAGTGAATGGTTCCTGTTCTATATTCCATTCCATGCTCCACAAGTATTTGTGAAACAAACTTTTGTACTTTGAAAGTTGGAAGAGCTGGCACCTGCGGAGGGAGGAAGTGTTGAGAAACACCCTCTGCTCTTACAGACGCAATCGGAAGAACAAAGTCACCAACTTTAAGTGATGGGTGAACTGCTCCTGCAAGTCCTAAAAAGAGTACGGCTTTAGGCTCGACAACTGAAATCAACTCTCCAATCAAAGCCGCCATGGCTGAACCAACACCAAACTCAATGATCGTTACCTTCGCCTTCTTCGAGGAAGAAGCTTTGAAGGCACTACCCTGAGTGTAAATATGATCGTCGAGTAGTGCATTAAATCTTTGAGTGTAGTAATGAAAATTAGTGAGAATCACCTGCTGTTGGAAATCACCTATCTCATGACCGGTATATCGCTCCAACATATCAACCGCGATTTTCTTCTTCTCTTCATTCCAGTGAATTCTTCTTGAACGAAGAAGCATTTTCTTTTGCTGAACAGGATCCGCTTTTTTCGTTGTCCGAATTGCTGGAGCTGCTTCCATGATGGCTGGATCATGTTCAAATTCACTAGTGATATTGATTTTTTTTGCTTTGGCCTTGAGGTTTAATTCCTCAGATTTTTTCTTACGTGCTTTCGAAGACTTTTTTGTAGTCTTACTTGCGGTTTTTGTTGTGGCCTTTTTAGTGGCTTTCTTTTTTGTAGCCTTGGCCTTCTTCGCCGCTTTTTTCGTCGTTTTTGTCTTTTTGACAACCATTGTCATTTACCTTTTCAAATCCATGAAAATACTATCTGTAAAATTTAACACTTAGGAACTTTTAATGACAACCGGAAAGCAACATACTATAGAGAGGGTGACACTGTGCGCATATTGCCAAGAAGTATCTTTTTGTCTAGTATGGCACTTCCCAAGTTCAATTTAAACGCTGCAAAAAAGGAAGTCGATCATGGGTATGGGAAGAAAAAAATCAGTCATGAAAATGAAAAGAAAAAAGAACCAGGCCAAGCTTAAGGCGAGAATCAAGAAAAAAATCGCTGCTGCTAAAAAAGCTTAATTAATTTTTCCAGCTTAAATATTTAAAAATGGTCCTGATGTTTTCATCGGGATCATTTCCTATTACCACTTCCAAACATTCTGCTCTGCAACTTAAGACAATTGCCGAGCTCAACCTTTTAGTCCCTATTAATGCCTTCCTGACAAAATCCGAAGGTCCAAGCTCCCACCAATATTCTAGAATCATCGGCAAGCCGACACCAATAACCATTGGACGAATTAGATACGTAAATGCCCTGAAGAATCCAATTCTTTTGATTGAGCAACCTGACCCATCTCTTCTCGAACCAAAGGCAAGATACGTCTTCTCACCCCTCGACCATGCTATGGGGTTAGTTAACTGCTCAATTGATAACAAATATTTTTTCCCAAACTCTTCTCTTTGAAGTTCGTAAAACTCAGGAGACAGCTTTATGAGCGCATCTTTTTCTGAAGCACCCAGGCGAACTGGGAACGGATAAATTTCTCCAGACTCACCCACCAGGGGACAATCATCAGACAATAGCTCAAGATCTGAATCGGCCTTAAGCATGGTGGCCAAAAGGGTACTCTTTCCCACTCCCGAATCTGAGACAAAAAGAAAGTCCACTCCTTCTTTTCTAACCCCCATTGCATGCAAGCGGTGAAGGCCTAAAAGATCCAGAGCTTTCCCAATTCTAGAGTGAGTCAACAGATAAAGAATTTCATGGGTTCTGTGAAGATCAATAGAATAAAGAGTACAAACATTCCTGTTGTAGTCGTAGATACTCAGTAATTTTCCATTGTAGTCATTAAACCTCACGCCACCCTGCTCAAATGTCCTCGAGATTTTAGATGTATAAATCAGTGGGAAGTCCGGAATTTTCTGAACTGGTGGTTCGGATTGAAAATGTCTGAATTGGTAGTCAACGCTTCCTCGCTCATCAACTACGAAGTAATGAAAGTCCTTTTCTAGCCTTGATATGATCTCCGCGTTCTCACTCTCTATGAGACAGCTTACACCGTAAAAATTCAAGAATAGACGTTCCATAGGTAAACTATACTCCAGCAAATTACCTTTTCAAACCAAGCTTCTGATATAATTAAACTATGGATAATCAAACCCAAAATAATTTTCAAGTGATCCTGATCACATGGAAAAGAAAAGAGCTTCTTAGAAAGTGTTTAAAATCCTTACAGGAAGCCGGAATTGATTTCAAAACTCAATTGATTCTTGTCATTAATGGTAGAGACAGTGAAGCTGTCGACATGCTTGAAAGCGAATATCCCGACCTTGGATATGAGCAGATCAACAGGGCCTCTCCTGCTGAGGCACGCAATCATGCTCTTTCACAAAGTAGTTCTCCATGGATTTTTTTCATCGACGATGACAGCTGGGTGGATAATGATTACTTCACTAAGGCTTCAAAAGTTATGAATTCCCTGAGCGAAGTTGCTGCTTTTGGTGGACCTGATCTCACACCTGTCGACTCCAACCTATTTCAAAGCGCCATTGGAAAGACGCTGACATCCCCTATGGCAACGGCTTCCACGAGGTACAGACATAGAGATTCCAAGAAGATTAATAGTGAACCTGTTGAATGTAATGAAAAAAAATTGATCCTTTGTAATTTATGGATCAATTCGAATGTATTGAAAAAGCATGACTTGAACTTTCCTTCTGAACTTGGAAGAAATGAAGAGAACGTTCTTCTCCATCAATTGGAAAAATTGGGGCAGAAACTTTACTATGTCGAGGATCTGGCAGTCTATCATCAAAGATCACATGAATTCAGTAATGTGTTTAGAAAAGCCTGGCTAAGTGGATTTTACCGGATGAAAAGCTTTCTGGTTGAGCCTTCAAGTATCGAACTTATCTTTTTTATTCCTGCTCTTTTTGTACTTTATCTATTCTCAATTTTCTTATGTATTTGTCCACTCTATCTCATTCCAGTCGGACTCTATCTGATTCTTGTAGGATTTTTTTCGATTCGAACGGGCAGCATTTCACGACCAAAAGAGCTTGGACTGATCATCATCCTACATATTGTAATCAATATCGGCTACGGACTTGGCTCTCTTTCCGGTCTGATCAAAAAAGACGCTTACTGAGCAGCTTTCTCTTCCTGCTTGGGCGCTTCTCCAGGCAATTCAAATAGGTTTGAGATCTTTCCACTCTTCAGCATCAGAGAAGACATTTTCTTGATCCAGATACTGTCATTCAGATACCAACTTCCAGTCAGACCTGCAATTTCTGTTTGTGAACGAAGGTGAATATCAAGCTCATCCCTAGTTTCAAACTTTTTATCTGAAAAGATATTTTTAAGAATACTGATTGAATCATAAGCTCTGATTTCAATCAATCGTGGTCTTGATTTGTATCTTGCAGAAAATCTTTCAATGAAGTTCTTACTTACGGGCTGCACATCATCACCTACGAAGAAGAGTTTTCCTAGTTTTGAACTGTGCCTAGAGAGCATTCTCGAACGCCAACTCGGACCGCCAACCATCTTAAGATTAAAGGCATCAAAATAAGTGAATGAAGGAATAATCTGTAAGGCTTCTTTTGGATAAGCCGGAATAAAAATCCAATCAAAGTCGAGAACTGGTTTCAACGTCTGAATTCTCCTGATCGTTCTTCTATCTTCCAAAGAGTGAATCTCACTCAACAGATCAAGCTCTTCTTTTCTCGCCCTGGTATTTTGAAGACCAAGAAGGTTTCTCACTGGCTCCCTGTAGTCAGTCTGGTTCTTATCGTAATGATTGATTCCAGTAATCTTAACATTGTTTTGCTGTGCCCTTCTCCAGAACTCAGAAACATAGGCCTCTCCTCTTTGTGACTGAGGATAAAGAATGGCAGCATTTTTACCAAAGACTTGAAGCATTTCACTGGAAAAGACTCGAGCAACCTGACTTTCAATGGAGCCTGGTATTTCCAGTAGAAGATGATCTTTTTCTTCTTTGGGTAGAAAAATCTGAGAAAGCGAAACAAAAAGTACTCCATTCTTTCTAGCTTCCTGATATTCCTTGGTGGCTTCAGTTGAGAAAAGACCTCCAATGATGGCACCAACTGCGTGTTTTTCAATCAGGTCCTTGACTCTGTATGCTCCAACAGCTCCACTACCTTCACTATCCATGATGTGAAGAGTAATCTTTTCCCCCTCAGGAAGCTTGCTATTGATCTCACCAAGCCCGGTATCAATTCCAAGTAGTGCTCTTTCACCGTAATCTTTTTTCTCACCAGAGAGAGGAAGAATTACACCAATGGATTTCTGATTCATTTTGGCAAAGTTCTCGACTCGAAAATGAAAATTATCCACAAGAGAGATCAGCTCATCAGTACCTTCATATCTCTTTCTTATCCACTCAAGATAATTTTTAGCCTCTTCTTTCTGACCATCATAATAAATCTTCTCAGCTTCAAGATAGGCTAGATATCCAACGACAAAACTTTTAGTCTCTTCGAAATTTTCAAGTAGTTGAACTTTGTCACGACTCTTAAGCTTTACAAATCCAGAAAGAAGATGCTCGTACATTGGATCATTCTTAAGATCGCTGATTCCCTTCTTATCACTGAGGTAAAGAAGAAGACTTTCGATCATGTCTTTATCACGCTCAAGCTCCTTGGCCAGTTTATAAGTGAGCTTATGATGCTTTTTCGACTCAGCTTTTGATAGCTTGGTGTAATCCGACAACTTCACAGACGCAAAGGCCTTTTGCATGTATCCCAGTTTAAAATAACTGCTAGCAAGATTGAGATGGATTTGTGCAGTTAGAGAATCATCAAGTCTTGAAGAAGATAACGCGAGATCAAAGTTGAAGATCGCCTTTTCATAATCTTCTTTGGAAAAAAGAATAACACCAATCAAGTTTCTTCTCATGGCCTTCTCTGAGGGAAGTAATCCCTCTTCAGGCATTTCCATTAAATTCTTTAAAGCTGCATCACCTTCACCTTTTCGATACTGAGCTTTAATAGCATCAAGTTTCGTAATAAAGGTTTCAGTATAGAGGTCACTTCGCGAACCAGTTTTGATCATGGTCACGCCACAAGAGCCAAGTAGTAAAAGTAGAGTCAGGGACAAAAGACCCAGAATTCTTCGCATAGAAACAGTCCTCGCGCTGCAAATAATTCAATATTTTAACGGTGCTACGGACTTATGTAAAAGAGGAAAAGCCTGACAGAAAAGTCAGGCTTTCATATTAGTGAAAAAACTCTTTGACTCGGTCAAAAAATCCTTTGGACATAGGCGTCGAATCTTCAAATTCGGCCAATTTTTCGAAAATCCCTCTTTGTTCTGCACTTATCTTGGTCGGAGTCTCCACATGGATCTCCAAAATTTGATCACCTGTGCCATAACCACCGAGCTTTGTGATCCCCTTTCCCTTAAGCCTCATCTTGCTACCCGATTGAGTTCCTTCAGGTATTTTGACTGAAACTTTGCCTTGAAGTGTCGGAACTTCAACTTCAGCTCCAAGGGCCGCTTGGGAAAATGAAATTGGGACTTCACAGTGAACATTGAATCCATCTCTTTCAAAAAATTCATGTTCCTGAATATCGATGACGACATAAAGGTCTCCACTTGGGCCACCATTCATACCAGCATCACCCTCACCAGTCAGTTTGAGTCTTTGACCCACATCGATTCCTGCAGGAATCTTGACCGCTAAGTCTACATTCTTTCTTGAACGGCCCTCACCATGACAGGTTCCACACGGATCTGAAACCATCTGGCCAGAACCATGACATTTAGGACAGGTTGAGGCCACGGTGAAGAAACCTTGTTGTCTTCTGACTTCACCCATACCACCACACATGTCGCAGTTTACAGGCTGGGCACCGTCTTTTCCTCCGGTACCATTACAGTCACCACAGGTTGCTTTTCTGGTAAGCGATACTTTTTTCTCAGCACCAAAAGCTGCATCTTCGAAAGTAATCTCAACTTCCATTTGAAGATCATTTCCTGGTCTTGCTCTGTTGCGGCCACCACGTCTTCGACCTCCACCAAGGATGTCACCAAAGATGTCGCCAAAAATATCACCAAGATCTGAGAACTCTCCACCAAAACCAAATCCGCCTTGTCCGAAACCACCATACTGTCCATCTACTCCAGCATGGCCGAACTGATCGTACTTCTGTCTCTTCTCTTCATTGAGAAGAACATCCGCAGCTTCACTGGCTTCTTTAAACTTGGCTTCAGCTTCAGGATTATCCGGATTTCTGTCCGGGTGATACTGCATGGCCAGTTTTCGATAAGCCTTCTTGATTTCGTCTTTGCCCGCGCCCTTTTGGACACCAAGCACTTCGTAATAATCTCTTTTACTCATTGGATACTCTCTAAATAATCAGAAGGTCTCTTTCGAGACCTTCCGACATTATCCATTCAATCTTAAACTTCTTTGAAGTCAGCATCGACGACGTCGTCGTCATTCTTTCCTGCGTCCTGTGCACCAGCACCTTCAGGACCAGCTCCTTGAGCTCCAGGACCTTCCGGACCACCTGGCTGTCCACCTGCTTGCTGATACATTTCAGTTGCAATCTTGTGACTTACATTCTGAAGTGCTTCATTGGCAGCTTTCAGTTCCTCAAGGTTTTGAGACTCAAGTTTACCTTTGGCTTCAGTGATCGCAGCTTCAAGTTCACCTTTTGCAGCGTCAGAAATTTTTCCTTCACCTTCTTTAATCATTTTCTCAGAAGCAAGGATCAAAGAATCAAGGTTGTTTCTGGTATCAATGATATCTCTGGCCGCTTTATCTGAATCTCTGTTTTCTTCAGCTTCACGAACCATCTTTTCAATTTCTTCCTCAGAAAGACCTGAACCAGCTGTGATTTTAATTTCCTGAGATTTACCTGTTGCTTTATCTACAGCGTTTACATTAACGATCCCGTTGGCATCGATATCAAAGGTCACCTCAATTTGAGGAACCCCTCTTGGAGCTGGAGAAATTCCAGTTAGATCAAATCTACCAAGAGTTTTGTTATCTTTTGCAAACTCTCTTTCACCTTGAAGTACGTGAATCGAAACAGCTGGTTGGTTGTCTTGAGCTGTTGAGAAAACCTGAGATTTCTTCACTGGGATAGTAGTGTTCTTCTCGATGATCTTGGTTGTTACTCCACCAAGAGTTTCGATTCCAAGTGAAAGTGGAGTAACGTCAAGAAGTAGTACATCTTTTACGTCTCCAGCAAGTACCCCACCTTGAATCGCAGCACCTGCGGCCACAACTTCATCAGGGTTAACACCTTTAGAAGGGTCTTTTCCAAAGATCTGCTTAACTTTCTCTACAACCGCAGGAACTCTTGTTGAACCACCTACTAGGATCACTTCGTCGATTTCAGATGAAGCAAGTCCAGAATCTTTAATACAAGTGTTACAAGGTGTAGCTAGTCTATCGATAAGTGGACTGATCAAACCTTCAAATTGAGCTCTCGTTAGAGTCAGGTTCATGTGCTTAGGACCAGACTGGTCAGCAGTGATGAATGGAAGGTTAATTTCTGTCTGAGTTGTACTTGAAAGCTCATGCTTGGCTTTCTCAGCAGCTTCTTTCAATCTTTGAAGAGCCATCTGATCTTTTCTCAGATCAATTCCGTTTTCTTTGTTGAACTCATCGGCCATCCAGTTGATTAGAACTTCGTCGAAGTCTTCACCACCAAGGAATGTATCCCCGTTGGTTGCTTTAACTTCGAAAACACCGTCAGAAGTAATTTCAAGGATCGAGATATCGAAAGTACCACCACCAAGGTCAAATACTGCGATGTTTTTGTCTTGTTTCTGATCAAGTCCGTAGGCAAGAGCAGCAGCAGTTGGCTCATTGATGATTCTTTTCACATCAAGACCGGCAATACGTCCAGCATCCTTTGTTGCTTGTCTTTGAGCATCGTTGAAATATGCTGGAACTGTAATAACAGCTTCAGTTACTTTTTCTCCAAGATAGTCTTCAGCAGCTTGCTTTAGTTTTTCTAGAACAGAAGCTGAAATTTCCTGAGGAGCCATTTCTTTCCCATCTACTTTTACCCAAGCATCTCCGTTTTTATTGGCGAAGATATCAAAAGGAGCAACTTCCATGAACTTCTTCACTTCTGGAGCATCAGCTTTTCTACCGATCAATCTTTTGATCCCATATAGAGTTTTCGTTGGGTTGGTTACGGCCTGTCTTTTAGCCACTTGACCAACAAGTTTTTCATCGTTTTTTCCAAATCCGATGACAGAAGGGGTTGTGTTGTGTCCTTCAGCGTTGGCTACAATTTTGTACTTTCCATTTTCAAGTACAGATACACATGAGTTTGTTGTTCCGAGGTCAATTCCAATAATTTTTCCCATGACTTTCTCCTTAACTTATTTCTTTCAATTCTTAATTTTTACAAACAATTACTTTAGCTGCTCTGAGAAGTCTTCCGTTCAGAATGTAACCTCTCTGGTATTCCATTAAAATTTCATCATCCTCTTTTCCTTCAGCTGGCTGTTGAGCCATGGCTTCATGATAGTTCGGATCAAATTTCTTTCCTACTGATTCAATCAACTCCAAACCGTTTCCTTTAAGTGCATCGAGGAATTGTTTTCTCACCATGTCCACACCGGTAAGGATGTTTTTAACTTTTTCGTCTTCTTCTGAATTAAGTGCTTCAAGCGTTCGATCAAGGTTATCAACCACTTCAATCAACTCAGAGAGGACTTTCTCATTTCCAAACTTGAGTAGGTTTTGCTTTTCTCTGTCAAAACGCTTTCTCATGTTTTCCATTTCAGCTGCAAGGTAGAAGTATTTCGCTTTGAAATCTTCTTGTTCTTTCTGAGGAGCTTCCATTTCTTCTTTAAGTTCTTTGATCTCTTCTCTCAGCTCTTCAGTTTCTTCTTTGATCGTCTCCGCATCTTCATGGATTTGTTTTGCATCAGCATGAATCTCTTCAGCTTCAGATTTAATTTCATCCATTTCCTGCTTTAGATCTTTTTCAGCATCACTTGTCGTTTCAACCATTTTTAACACCTCGCATCTTAACTCGTATCTGTTTTCAACATGTGGTCATTTCTTTGCATGTCAATGTTAAGACAAAGAATTAATTCGAAACTATTGATAAGTTACTGATTTTAAAGAGAGTTTGTATGGGCAAAAAGCTGGTTCATAAGCCCATCCATGGAAAGATAGCCTTTCGAACTCAAGCGGTGAAGGCCTTCTGAGCTTACTTCTATCAACCCCTGTTTTGACCAATCGGCCACCAACGCATCCACTTTTGGTCTATCTTCTTTTGAGAAATAATGATCGAAATTCAATCCTTTATTGGTACGAAATTTCATATAAAGTTCTTCTAGTTTGAACTCTTCTTCAGTTAATTTTTCGATATCAAATTCAGACTTAAGAGGCTTCCATTTATATCGAGTCTTGGTTGTATTCAAAAAACCAGTAGCACTTGGCCCAAAGGCCGCAACAGATTCTGACTTCCAATAAGCAAGATTATGAGAGCTTTCAAAACCTGGCTTGGCGAAATTGCTGACCTCATAGTGATCATAACCATGACCCTTCAAAAATTCGGCAACATCTAGGTATTCTTTTTCTATCCACTCTTCAGATGGGAGATGCTCGCTGTGAACATAGTTCTCCTTGGTTGTGAGTATATATAAAGAAAAATGGTTCGGCCTAAACTTGAGAACTTCTTCCAATTCTCCAATCACATCTCGCCCATCCCTTTCAGAGAAAGGCAATCCGAGCATAAAGTCGACAGAGAAGTTAAGTTGCCTTTCATTGAAAAACTTGAGTGTTTCTACAACATCGTCTAGAGAATGAACGCGATCAAGATGCTTTATAAAAGTTTGATTGAAAGATTGAATACCGAGTGAAAACCTATTCGCCCCTAATTTTCTCCAAGCTAGAAGATCTTCTTCCTTCCAACTCCCAGGATTGACTTCGACTGTAAATTCACAATCTACCTTGGGTTTGATCTTAAGTTTTTCAAAGAAGGTTTGAAGGTATTCCGCACCTTCCACACCCCACAATGAAGGCGTACCTCCACCGATGAAAATTGAGGCCAGATCACTCAAGATCAAATGATTTTCATTGAGTAGCTCTACATGTGGTGGAATCGAGCTTTCAAGGTAGCGATGAAAACCCAAAGTTTCCGAGCTGTCTGTTCTGACTTTCTTGAAAAAGTCGCAGTAGTTACACAGATGGCGACAAAACGGAAAGTGAATATAAAGCCTGTCTACATTGGCCAAGAATTCTCCGATTCAACTTGATTGAGCTGGGATGGCGGAACTATACTATGCCTTAAACCTAAAACCAAAATATATATTACATGAAGCATCATCAAACAACTTTGGCCAACGGCCTTCAGACCCTTTTTATCGATTCCCCTGGCTACACTTCTGGAAGTGTCCAAATCTGGTTCCGTGCAGGTAGTGCGCTTGAAGAAAAAGAGAATCATGGTATCGCCCACTTCCTTGAGCACATGTTCTTTAAGGGAACCAAAAAA
>JBFEVX010000031.1:0-33584 GCA_041546685.1 Bacteriovoracaceae bacterium
AAAAGGAAGGGCCAGAGCAGTTGCAATGAATGCAATGTAAATAGTTTCAACGGCAGCGAAAAGAGCTGGTTCTACAATCCCAAGATTCGGTTGAAAGAGCGCCGTGAAAATTCTTCTGGCACCAGTCAAACCTGACTGAGAAAGGAATTCTCTGATTGAAATTTGTGAAATGTAGAGACCTGCAATGAACGTCAAAAAGACAATGATGAGACCAAGAATAGTAAATGGCTCTTTCATAATCGATTTGTTTTCATCGAGATCGTAGAGACCCTGAGTCGCACGACCAATTGAAAATTTGGTAAAGAATAGGGCCAGTGTGATTAGGCCACCAACTACTAAAGCAGTGATTGGTTGGTTCCAGGAAAAATCCGGGAATCTCATTCCCATAATCATCTTTTCATAGATGATTTTGTAGAGAACAAGTGAAACATAAGTCCAAAGGAAAGTGTCGAGTAGAAGCGCCATAATGACGGACTTCATTTGACCCATTCCCAGTGTTTTTTTATTTTCTAATGCTGGTGTATTTGCTGACATGTCATTCTCTCCAAACTTAGTTGATAGTCACTTCTACAGCTTCTTCACCGTAGATTGTTTTAAACCAGTTCTCATCGATATCAAGTGGTTTCCCTTCGTAGATGAGTTCTCCACCTTTAAGAGCAATTACTCTAGAGGCGTACTGGCGAACCAAGGATAGGAAGTGAAGGTTACAGATGACTGTCACTCCAAGTTCTTCATTAACTTTTTTAAGGTACTGCATGACCGAGTGTGAGGTTGCTGGATCAAGAGAGGCAACAGGCTCATCGGCCAAAAGAATTTTTGGGTTTTGCATTAACGCTCTGGCGATGGCAACCCTTTGCTGCTGACCACCTGAAAGGTTGTCGGCGCGAATATTTTCTTTGCCGGTAAGACCGACGATATCAATATATTGTTTAGCTTTTGCTTTATCTTCTTCAGGCCAGATTCCAAGAATTGACTTGAAAACTCCAGTCTTTGAAAGACTACCAGAAAGAACATTTGTTAGAACCGTTCTTCTTGGAATGAGATTGAAGTGTTGGAAGATCATACCAATACGACTTCTCACAGATCTGATTCTCGCGCCTCTTAGTTTGGTGATATCTTCACCCTCAAAGTTCACAGCACCGCTGGTTGGATCGTGGAGTCTGTTGATACATCGTAGAAGAGTTGATTTCCCCGAACCGGATAAACCGATAACGACCAGGAATTCTCCTTGTTTGACGTCGAAAGACACACCTTTTAAGGCGTGTGTTCCATTGTCATAAACTTTTTGTAGATTTCTGACTTCAAGCATACGTGTCTCTCAAATAAAAAAAGGCCCCTTTTTCTCAAAGAGGCCCGCTAATCGATTACTTAATCAATTTTTCAGTATCTAGGTTGATCGATTTGATCATGTCTCTAAGACCGTTGTAGTCCGCGTCTGTAGCGTCAACAACACCTTCAACTGAGTAGATGTTTTTGAAGATTTCCTTACCTTTTTCTGTAGTAAGGTACTTCTTAACGGCAGTGATAAATTTACTGACAACATCAGTTGGAAGATCTTTTCTGAATACGAATGGATCGTTAGGAATAGCTTCAGTGATCTCAATGATTTTGATTTTTTCTTCAACATCAGGAAACTGAGTCTTTACTCTTGATCTTGCGTCTCTGATCTGTCCGTCTTTTGATGGAGGAGAGTAGTAAGTCGCACCAGCATCAACTTGTCTTTGATAAATCATAGTCACAACGTTGTCGTGCTTGATTGCAAAAGTTGTGTTTGCTGGCTCAGCAGCGTTGTCATTCAAAATCTTCTTAGGAAACATGAATCCAGAAGTAGATGATGGATCAGTGTAAGCAAACTTCTTTCCGTTGATATCTTTTACAGTTTTAATTCCAGAATCAACGTGAGCGATGATTTGCCCTCTGTAGTGATCTTCACCGTATCTGATTACTTTAAGTTTTGCTTCAGCTCCATATTTTTGGTTGGCCATGATGTATCCGAATGAGTTCATCACACCGATATCAGCTCTGCTTGAACCAAAGGCCTCAACAACAGCAACGTAGTTTGTTGGGATACCAGTCTTAAAAGCGAATCCAGTTTCTTTCTCAAGAAATTTAATGAAGTGATCAGAGTTCGAAGCGATAGTGTCCGAGTCAACTGATGGGGTAAAGTAAAGTTTAACAGGGTTAGAGGTTGTACCTAGCTTGTCTTCTTTCACACATGAAGTGAAAAGAAGGGCCATCACAACCATTCCAAGTGGGAACAGTTTTTTCATAGATGAACTCCTAAAATATTCAAATAGTTATCCTATTGAATTTGAATCTCAAAGCATTGCATCTATAACACGTCTGACACGAGGATTTAAGTCAAGAATTGGGTAGACACCATTTTTTTCTGCCGTATTTTCCACAGTTTGTGAAAATAACGCGAGGCATATTTTGCTTCAGGACATTAATTGCCTCTCAGGTATTTCTCATTCTGCTTTTCTCACAATGGCCACTGGAGTCCCGATCAGAAAGTAATCACAAAATTGACCTTTGGATCAAGGATGACCTTTATGACTAAGCTATGGCTATTTCTAGGCCTTTTGATGGCCACCTCATTAGAAGCAGGCGTTTATAACTTCAAAACAGTTAAATCCAGTGGATCTGTTGTTAGTTTGGAGAGAGAAAAAAGCGGATCTCTTAGCGTTAAATTTTCAATCCCAAGTTTGACAACAAAATCGGCCACAAAAAGAGTTCCTTATAATGATGGTTTCGAAACACTCAAAGTGGACGGACTTGAAACCATGCATAAAGTTGGGGCCCCTGAGCTTCCTTTCTATTCCGTTCTTTTGGTTGGAAACCCATCTGATTTCAGTTTTTCAATGATCAAGGGTAGTGAATACAAAGTGGATGTCACTCCAGCTCCATATCAGCAGGCCCCTTGTCGATGTGCAAAAGAAGAAAAGGAAATTCCATTTTCTTTTGACCAGAAATCATTTGAGAACTCAGGAAAGCTGGTTCAGAAAATATCGTACGTAGGGGACTACAAAGGTACACCTCTGACTCACGTCGTTTTTACACCTTTTCAATATAGAGACAACGCTCTGTATGCTTATCCTGAGCTTAGGGTTTCTATTCAAAGTAAGTATAAAAACACAGAAAGCTTTTCTTTCAATCAAGTGGCCTCAAGAGGAAAGAAGTATGTTGTCTTTTCACCTAATGAATTTCATGGAGCGCTAGGATCATTCATTTCGCATAAATCTTCACAAGGTTTTGAGATGAAACTTGTTTCAATGGAAGATCTTGGAAATGATTTTAATTCCATCAAAAGAAGTATCCATAAACTTTATAAAAAGGAAAAGTTCGATTATGCCTTGATCGTGGGACACGAAGAACTCTTTCCTACGGATTACGTTACAACCAGTAACGATCCAAATACACCGAGTGACCTTGGTTATTTCACAATGAGCGGAAACAGCGACAATATTCCAGATGTACTTTATGGAAGAATGACCGCCGCTTCAGTTGATGATGTGAAAAACCAAATTGCCAAAACAATAGAATACGAAACACGTTCATGGTCTAACTCTAATGGCCTTGGAAGAATGCTTGGTATTGCTAGTGATGAAGGTTGGAACCCGACAGACGTTGAATACACCAATCAATTCACATCTCCTTTTAAAAGAGGATTTGGTACTGAAGTCGTCAATGTATTTCAAGCGAATAACGATTCAACTCCTGAAACAATAAACGCTGCATTTAATGAAGGGTTGATGTGGGTGAACTATATCGGTCATGGATCGGGACCTTCATGGATTTCTGTGAAAAGCCGTGAGTACGATACAAACGATATCAAATCAATTAATCCTGGTCTCGTTAAACCAGTGATTGTGGACGTTGCTTGTCAGAATGGACGCTTTAAACTTGATAATAGATTGGGTGAACGATTCATGAATACGACGAACAATGGTCAACCTGTAGGTGCAGTGGCCTTCTATGGTGGATCAGTAGATATTTCATGGCATCCACCAGCAATCATGGCAAGAGGTGTGAGTGAAACTGTCGCCTCAAATCCAAATCAAACACTTGGAGAAGCGCTGTTGGCCGGTCAAGTTTATTTGATCCAAAACTATGACGATAGAAGTGCTTCGACGGAGAATCTTGTTTGGTACCACCTTCAAGGTGATCCAAGTCTTAAGCTACAACTTAGGTAGGCGTACGGATTTTGCACTAAAAAATTGAAATTAAAATAAAAAAAGGGTCTCTAATGAGACCCTTTTATTTTGTAAACAATCGAAAGCGTAAAAACCGCCCGTTAGCCTAATTAGATTTCCCAAGTATCTCCAGAGTGAAGAAGCTTGGTCATGTCTCCGGCGCCTTTCTTGGCCTTGACTTCCTCTACTTGAGCACAGATTTGCTCGTCGTAGTGAACATCGTCAACTTTATAAAGAACACCAACGGCCACTGGGAACTCAGGACCTTTCATTCCAGCAAGCATGAAAGCAAGTCTTTCATCAGTTTGGTCGTGAACAAGAAGATCAGCTTCTGTTACACCATTTTCTCCGATGGTAACTACTTCAAGTTTTGAACCTGTAAGTTTGATCCCTTTGTTTTTATCCTTACCAAAGATCAAAGGTTGTCCATGCTCGATGAAAACACAATGGTCATCTCTGGTTTTTCTGTTGGTATAAAGATCGTGAACAGCATCATTGAAGATTACACAGTTTTGGTAGGCTTCGATAAGTGAAGTTCCCTTGTGTTGTTCAGCTGCAAGAGCAGTTTCTTGCATATGCTTAGGATCAGTATCCATAGTTCTGGCGAAGAAAGTAGCCCCTGCTCCAATTGCAAGTTTTGCAGGAGTAAAAGCTCTATCAAGTGACCCGTAAGGAGTCGACTTGGTTACAAGTCCTTGCTTTGAAGTTGGTGAGTACTGTCCTTTTGTCAGACCATAGATCTCATTGTTGAAAAGAATGATATTACAATCAATATTTCTTCTTAGAACGTGGATCAAGTGGTTTCCACCAATTGAAAGTCCGTCTCCGTCTCCTGTGATAATCCAAACTGAAAGGTTTGGATTAGTTGACTTGATACCAGAGGCAAATGCAGGTGCTCTACCGTGAATGGTATGAAGTCCGTAAGTGTTCATGTAGTAAGGAAAACGTGAAGAACAGCCGATCCCTGAAACGAAAACGATATCTTCTTTTTTCTTACCAATCTTAGTCATGGCCAGTTGAACAGCTGAAAGAATAGCGTAGTCTCCACAACCTGGACACCATCTGACTTCCTGATCACTGACAAAGTCTTTTTTCTTATACGTTGGATTCTCAGTCATTTTTCTATCCTCTCTATTAGCCTAGTTCTTGTTTAAAAGCTTCAACTAGCTCAGAGATCTTGAATGGTAGACCCTGAACCTTATTATAACCCTTTGCGCCCAAATTATACTTCCCGTTCAAGATTTGTCTCATTTGACCAAGGTTCAACTCGGCCACGATGACTTTCTTGAAGTTCTTGAAAATATCTTCAACGTTTCTAGGCATTGGATTGATGTACTTAAGGTGCATAAGTGAAACTTTATGCCCTTCTTTTTGAAGCTCCTTAACCGCCATGTGAGTGGCTCCATAAGTTCCACCCCAGCTCACAACGAGAAGGTCACCGCTATCTTCACCTTCAATTTCTTGAAGTGGGATATTGTTGGCAGCTTTTTGAACCTTTTCCTCACGGATGTGGCACATGGTTTCGTGGTTGTTCGGATCGTATGAAACGTTACCAGTGTTAAGCGCTTTTTCAAGACCACCAAGTCTGTGCTCAAAACCTTCCATACCAGGGATTGCCCAAGTTCTTACTTGGTTCTCATCTCTTTGGTAAGCTAGCCAGTTAGCCGCATCATTGGTTGGCTTTTTGACATTGATTTTGTTCATTTCTTTTGAAAGGTCTGGAAGTTTCCAAGGCTCGGCACCGTTAGCGATATAACCATCAGTCAAAAGAACAACTGGAGTCATGTGCTCAAGAGCGAGTCTTGAAGCTTCGTAGGCCATTTCAAAACAATCAGCAGGTCTTGAAGCAGCAACAACGATCATTGGAGATTCACCGTTTCTTCCGTACATACACTGGAGAAGGTCAGATTGTTCAGTTTTAGTTGGAAGACCTGTTGAAGGACCACCTCTTTGAACGTTGACGATTACAAGTGGAAGTTCATAAATCATCGCCAGACCCATGGCCTCACCTTTAAGAGCGATACCTGGACCAGAAGATGTTGTAAGAGCAAGTGCACCAGCATAAGAAGCACCAATGGCGGTACAAATACCAGCAATCTCATCTTCCGCTTGGAAAGTCTTCACTCCAAAGTTCTTATGCTTTGAGAGCTCGTGAAGAATGTCTGATGCTGGAGTAATAGGGTAAGAACCAAGGAAAAGATCAAGTCCTGCTACTTGAGCAGCTTGAATGAATCCCCAAGCGGTACCAGTGTTACCGTTGATGGTTCTGTAGGTTCCTTTTTCAATTTTTGCTTTAGGAACAACAAATGTATTTGGAATAGCTTCCAAAGTTTCAGCAAAGTTACGTCCTGCTTTCAAGGCAGTCGTGTTGGCCTCAACAAGAATTGGTTTTTTTCCAAATTTTTGATTAATCCAATTAATAGTTGGATCAAGCTCACGGTTGAACATGAAGTAAGTCATACCAAGAGCGTAGAAGTTTTTACATCTGGCCTTTGACTTGTTGTCGAGGTCTAGATCTTTCAAAGCTTCTGTTGTTTGAGTTGTAATATTGGCCTTGATAACAAGGTAGTCATCAAGGTTTTCAATTTGAAGTGGGTCACCATCGTAACCAGCTTTCTGAGCATTGTTCTCAGTAAAAGCATCCATGTTAAGAATGACGGTCCCACCTTTCTTTACTGACTGAAGGTTTGCTTTCAAAGCAGCTGGGTTCATGGCCACAAGAACTTGAGGTTCATCACCAGGAGTGTTGATCTCACTGGCTCCAATGTGCACCTGAAATCCTGAAACACCAGCAACTGTTCCGGCCGGGGCACGAATTTCTGCTGGAAAGTCTGGGAATGTGGCGATGTCGTTCCCCATAAGGGCCGACGTGTTTGAGAATTGAGTACCTGTTAGCTGCATCCCGTCCCCGGAGTCTCCGGAAAAACGGATGACGACACTGTCTAATTCTTGCATAGAATGAGTCCTTTAAGGTTATGTGAAAAAGTTTTTCTAAACTTCAATTTGATACCGTGTTTTCTTGGGCAAATAACTGCTGAATCATAACACTTACTATAAAGAATGGGGAGTGGGTAAGACGTGAAAAAACAGATTTTTTTACTTGTGTATAAAAAATAAAGTCCGCTCTGATTTAGCTCAGAGCGGAACAATAGGGCTTATTGGTTTTGGTTTTTATAAAGCTCTCTGGCAAGCTCCACGTTCTCGATGAACTCCTGTCTGTAGCCAAAAGAGTCTTCACCTTTGTTCTGTTTTGCAGTGTCAATGACCTTCTGGATACTCATTTCGCCGATTCTCTTGTCTTTACGAAGGATCATGGCGAACGACGCTACTGAAGCGGCGAACTGAAAATCTCTTGAGGCAGCTTCAAATTTCTTTTTCTCGTCCTTTAATGGGAATTCGACTTTGGTTGAACTTGAGCCTTCTGGTTCTTTATAACGCAGCTTCACAGTCATCAATTCATCAGTATTTCCTTTGGCCACTTTCTTAGGACGCTGATATTTCAATGCGTCAACAGCAGGGGAGTCGATTTCAACTCCGGCAGGAACAACTTCATAGAAGGCCGTGACAGTGTGGCCGGCACCAATTTCTCCCGCATCTTTTTTGTCATCGTTAAAATCTTTAGCTGCTAGTTTTCGATTTTCATACCCTATCAAACGATAGGCGGAAACTTTGGAAGGGTTAAACTCCACTTGAATCTTCACATCCTTTGCAATAGTGATCAAAGTTGAGTTCATGTCATTGATAAGAACCTTCTTCGCTTCATTTAAAGTGTCGAGATAGGCGTAATTTCCGTTCCCTTTGTCAGCAAGTTTTTCAAGCATCCCATCTTTATAATTCCCCATTCCAAGACCAAGAACTGTCAGGAAAATGTTCGACTTGGCCTTCTCTTCGATCATAGTAATGAGTCCTCCACGTGAAGTATTGCCAACATTGAAATCTCCATCAGTAGCTAAGATCACACGATTGATCCCACCCTTGATGAAGTTTTCCTGAGCAACTTTATAGGCCAGTTCAATTCCTTGACCACCGTTGGTTGAGCCTCCAGCACTCAATTGAGTGAGTGCTCCAAGAATTTTTGCTTTCTGATTACCAGGAGTCGATGGAAGAACCAGACCAGAAGCTCCTGCATAAACAACGATTGAGACTCTGTCTTTCTCGGTCAGCTTTCTGGTCAAGAGTTTCATCGCATCCTTCAGGAGTGGAAGTTTGTTGGGATCATTCATAGATCCACTGACATCAAGAAGGAAAACAAAGTTCGAGTTCGGTCTCTCTTCAGTTTTGATTTCCTTGCCTTTCACTCCAATTCGAACCAGTTTATATTTTGGGTTCCAAGGGGAAATCGACTGTTCGAAATTGACGGCAAATGGATGCTTACCAGATGGAGTTTCATAGTCGTAATCGAAGTAGTTCACGAACTCCTCGATTCGAACAGAGTCAACTGGAGGAAGTGAACCATTATTAAGGAAGCGTCTCATGTTGGAGTAACTGGCGGTATCAACATCAACAGAAAAAGTGGAGAGTGGTTGATCACTGACTCGAGTCCAGTCCACGTTTTCAATTTTGTCATAATCTTCAGTATTGAATTGTCCCTGATCGACTGGCATTGGCTCTTGAGCGATCATGCCACCACCAACGACATTCATTTTTGCTGCTGGAGCTCCAGCACTTCTACCAGCGAAATTTGATGGCATCACAAGTTCTTCATCGGCCATCATGTCCATCTCGGCCTTACGTGCCATTTTTTTCATTGGCTTGGCCACTCTTCCTTCGGTCTTGCCTTTAGTGGCAACTTTGTTACTTTGTGATTCTTTTAGAAGTCCTACCGCTTGGTTGATAGCATCGGCCTTTTTCTCGGGAGCTGTTTTAGAAAGGTAATGAATATTTTTTTCTTCTTTAGCGACATTGAGAACAATTAGAACAGAAGCCGCTAATGCTGGAATTCCCGCCATCATGTACTTGCTTCGAATTATGTCGAGCCATGACTTTTTCTCAATTGTTTCACTCTCTAGTTGAGCAACTTTGTCCGGACCAAGATTCATGGTTTCTTCTTTGGACAGTTCTCCTTTCATAAGTGCAGCTGTTTGCTTAATTTCTTCGACTTCTTTTTGTGCTTTTGGATCTTTTTGCAGTTCCATTTCAAACTCCCTGGTTTCATCGGGAGAGAGTTCACCGAGTGCATAAGCGGTCAGACGTGGATCGTTGGATAGATTAGTCATTTGCCACCTCCTTGGAAGTTTCCAGGAGCATCTCCCGGAGTTCCTTCATGCCTTCGTGGATTAAAACACCCACGTTCGATACCGAATGTCCCGTGACTTCCGCGATCTCTTTATAAGAGAGTTCGTGGGTGAGTTTCAGGACGAGAACTTCTTGATACTTGTTTTGGATCCTGGAAAGTGCATCCAGGGCCATGTTACTTTCTGTTCTCGTTTCCTGATTTCCCATCACAATGGCGAGTTCGGCACCATCCTCTGTTCGGGTCAATCTCTTCTCCCTACGTTTGATGTCAATGGCGTGGTTGCGACAGACTCTGAAAAGCCATGGAGGAATGAATTCCACTATCTCTGGATATTCCTCCTTCCAAAGTTTCAAAAAACTTTCCTGAACAACATCACGTGCTGACTCCACATCCAGAGTTATTTTTCTGGTGTAGTTAATCAGAGGTGACTGTTGTTGCCTGACAGTTGTTTGAAACCAGGCCTTTTTGTTTTCAGAAGTCATCGTTTCCACTCCTTCTGGTAGGACAACGAACGGGCAGGAGTTTTCTTAGAAAATAATTAGGAGTTTCTTTGAAAAACCTGTAAAAACGGGGGTTTATTGCTTTAAATTTTAACCTAGAACCATAATAATTCAAGTCCTGGAAACTCGATATTAAACAAATCTTGCCTCCTATCTGAGATCAGGCCGGAGTCGGATAATGGATCTATATAAGGAGTACATATGGAAGTATCTAATCTGGAAACGATTCCAGGAAAAAACATTATTGAGTACATTGGACTGGTCTCAGGAAGCACCGTCAGGGCCAAGCATATTGGTCGGGATATCATGGCCGGTTTTAAAAATATTATTGGTGGGGAACTCAAAGGTTACTCGGAGCTTTTGCAGGAATCTCGAAATGAGGCCATGGAGCGAATGGTGGCCCAGGCCCAAGAACTTGGGGCCAATGCAATTTTGAATGTTCGTTTTTCTACTTCAAGTGTCGCCCAAGGTGCAGCTGAACTTTATGTTTATGGAACTGCAGTAAGGATAGATTAGTGGAACAACTGATTATTGCCGTCACTTTACTTATTCTGGGTTACGGTTTCGGAACTTACTATGAGAACAGACATTATAAATCTATTCTCAGACGTGAAAGAGGGATGTCCAAAAAACCAGCAGTAAATATGAAGCAACTTCCCTTGGAGGGAAGAGAAATTCTAAGTTCCAAGCTCGCAATTGGAAGTACGGTCGTGAGTGTAGATTACTTCAAGAGATTTTTGGCAGGACTTAAAATGATTTTTGGTGGGAGATTGACCAGTTATGAATCTCTCCTTGACCGCGCTAGAAGAGAAGCGATCCTTCGAATGAAGGCCGATGCAAAAAATGCTGACATTTTCCTCAATGTCCGGATTGAAACGAGTTCCATTTCCAAGGGACAAGGTGACAAAAGTGTAGGAAGTATCGAAGCAGTTGCTTATGGAACAGCAGTTAAATTCAAGGACACCATTTGAGTATCAGACAAATCAATCCTGAAGAACACAACAAGAATGTTTCTGACGTCAATCATGTGAAGGAGGTTATTATTCTTGTCGTCTCAATTTTTGCATTGATGATCATGCTTTATTGGAGCAGTATTTTTGCCCTGGATTCAATTGTCGATAAACTCTCTACAGAGAGAGAGGCCCAGTTGATGAAGATGATAGGGGCGTCGAGTAAAATTAAAAAAATGAATAAAGCTGATACCAGTAAAGATAATCCCAAACTAAACAGAGCAAAAGAATTACTCAGCGAAATGGTAGAACTCTCTGACCTCAAAGGTAGAGAGTTTGAAGTTGTGGTAATTCCTGGAGATGATATCAATGCATTTGCCATTCCTGGAGACACTATTCTTTTGGTTGAAGAACTTCTTGAAAAAGTTGAATCTGAAAATGAATTGGCGATGGTTCTAGGTCATGAACTTGGACATTTTCATCATCGCCATCATTTAAAAGGTATGGGGAGACGATTAGTGATGGGATTTTTTTCCATGATGGTTTTTGGGGATGATAATCCCATTTCCAAATTATTCCTTGGAGGTCTTGATTACACTGATCGTAAGTTTAATCAACAACAAGAGTCAGATTGCGACCTTTATGGCGCTAATCTTGTGGCAAAAAAATATGCCCACCTAGGAGGTGGGCTCAGATTTTTTGAAAAATTAGGTGAAAAAGAGGGGATGCTTGAAAAATATTTTTCCACGCACCCACTTTCTAAAGATCGGATCAAAAGAATTGAAACCGAGGCTTTTAAGAATAATTGGGAGCTTACTGGAGAGTTGATTCCACTGGGGCTCCCGAAGGATTCTGCTTCAAGTTCGCTCTGACATCTTGGTAATGGTCTTCATCACTACTTTTTGGCATTTCCCCTTTGAAATGAGTTCCAAGAAGCAAGTCAAACAGTGGATACACAATACAGAAATTATACCGATTCATGAGTCGTGGATTATGATGCACTCTATGATGTTCCCACATGTACTTTAGCCAAGGCACTCTAAGGAAAAAATGATCTTCAGGTAAATGACTACACCAATGGACGAACTCATAAAGAAGAAAATATCCTGCAGTTGATCCTGCAAAAACGTGAGCGAGTTCGCTCCCTATGATGAACTTAGTTGAAAAGTAAAATACAGGTTGGGCCACAAGCGCAAATCCTAGAACAACAAACCAAGGGAAGAAGACGGCAAAAAAATCATGAGTACTGTGATAAACCGGATTTTCATGAGTGAAGTAGCGATGGTGCTCTACTGTATGGGCGTCATAAGGAAAGCTCCAAAGCTTCATCCTTTTATGAAGTGGATATTTGTGAATAAGAAAGACAACAAGATTTCCAAGTACCAGAGTGAATGCAAATACTGCGAATACTTTCCAGTTCCACTCTGTCACAAAGGTCAGGTGCCATCCAAGTAAAAGCGCCAGAGTTCCAAGATTAAAACTCAAGTGAATGATTGGATTGTATGTTTTTGGAATTCCATTCTCTCTATACCAGGCCCGATACTGGTCATTAGTGTATTTCTTGGTTCGTTCTATGTTTTGTAATCCAGTTGTACTCATATCTTGATCTCCTTGACTCATTGTAGTATAGTACTGACTGGTCAGTATTGTAAATAGCTTTTTGGCCACGACCGCGATAAGGTGTAAAAAATGCAAGAAACATCCACTCTCGATTCAACTAAGTCGCCGAAATCAGAAAAAACAGCTGATAAGGCCCATCTTTTGATGACTGCGGCCCTCGAGGTTTTTCTTGAAAAGGGTTATCACCCAACGCGAATTGAAGACATCATTGCCAGAGCAAAAGTAGGTAAAGGTACTTTCTATCTTTATTATAAAAATAAAGAAGAAGTGGTCGATCGCTGTATGGAAAATTTCAGAAACGAGATTGGAAAGACTCTAACTTGGGTACATGAAAATATTGATAGTGATGCTGGACTTAAAGAAGTTTTTTTGAATGAGGCCCAAATGATTGCTGACACACTTTCGGCGAATCAGATTGCTGGGAAATTTCTTTTCCGTGAAGGTCGGGCAGTAAGTCCTGAGATTGATCGCAAAATGTCGGCCTATTATCTTGAGTTGGTTGAGACGTCAGAGCAAACACTAGCCATGGCCATGAGTGTTGGTTTGGTTAAAAAACTTCATCCTAGAATAACTGCCATGTGTATCATAGGTGGTATCGTTCAAATCTTTCATCATTGGCTTGAAGGTGAAGTAGAATCTGATGTGAATGAACTACTGGCCGAAACAGTCAACTTTTATTCATCTGCACTTGGATTAGAGTAATTTCGACCACTTTCCCTCATTTTTCATTTCTGAGTTATAATCTTAAGTAAATGAGTGAAGATCAGAAAAAAGAGAAAATTGATATTGCGAATACTCAAATGATTCGCAAGATCCTGAAGGATATTTCTAAGTCGAAATCGGTCATCAAGATTTGGCAAAGTTACGATGAGACCCATTATTTCGCCGAAGGTTTCATCCACCAATATAATGGCATGCAGGATCGTCTTGAAATAAGGGCCCAAAAGGGACACCTGTTTAATTTCGATAAGAAGAAAGAGCTTTTTTTTCATTCACCTTACAAGCAAATGATTTTCAAAACCAAAATTGATCGAGTCGAAGATAAAGAGGTATGGATCATACGTCCTTCAATTCTAAAAATCGATAATTCAAGAGCAAGTGAGCGAAAAAATTACGGGCTTCAGTCTTATCAAACTGCGATACTGGTATTTGATAATCAAGATGAAATGAAAGTAAATATCCTCGATATTTCAGAGGGGGGGATGGCCATTCTTATCAACAAGTCACAATATGAAGCCTTTCATATGAAGTTGAAGGTCATCGTTAAAGAAAGTTCAGTTGATCAGTGTGTAGGAAAAATTTGTATCGTCAGAAATAAAGCGCCAGTTGATAAGGTTCTCACCAGTCAATTAGTCTATCGAGTTGGATTTGAATTTTTGAACTAAAAGTCCATTTCTGAAAGCCATTGTACATTTTCACCATCAACGACCAGGATCTCTTCAAATTTGACCCCAATATCATCTTTCCCAATGTGCGGCTCAATGGCCCAAAACCCATCAGTGATATTTTCCTGAATTTCTTCTGCAATATAAGGAGTTTTATCATTGAACTTTACAGGAGCAGATGGATTTTCTTTTAATAAGAATGCAAATGCCTCTGGTTCAAATCCCATAAAGCTGACTCTTGGAATCTTAAGCCCCTTAAGACTTGGAAACAGTCCAACTTTGTGACCAAGTACTCCCAAAGGGTAGAGCTGATGACAATTATTGTATCCGTTTTTAATCAATATTTTATCAACTTCATCGTAGATTGAGCCGATGATTTTTTTTTCTCTGACAATATTTGGAATATCTCTTTTGAGTTCTTTAAGGAACTCCATCATTTCTTCATGTTGCTCACTCTCTCCGAAATAGGCGGCATGTCCAATATCTGCAAAAAAATCATTGTGTACCGGCGCCACATCTAAGATCACTGGCATATTGTTTTCCAATTTTTTGTTGGTGGGAAGAAACTCCATTCCGAAGTGTGGTAGTGGTGATTTGAAGCTTGGTAACTTGAGATCACTCCACGTTTTCTTCTGAAGTAAAGGGAGGGGTCTTGAGAAGTCTCGAAATAAAGTTCGATCCCCGAACCAGACGAAAGGTCTGTGAAAATATTTTTTTACTCCTCTTTCTTTGAGCCACTTGTCCATCAAGGAAGCAGCTTCTTTTTCAGTAATTCCAACTCTTAATTTTAAGAAGACTTCATTGGCACATTGAAGGGCCAATTCTTGAACGAACTTGAGATTTCTCGCCGTATACTTGTCCATCAAGCGGCCTTTGCAGATTGAAATATAGAAAAGAACGAGTGGGAGAGTTCGTCGATATCCTGTTTATCTGGATGAAAATCAGGGTCGAGATATCTGAAGAATATTGATACAGCTTTAAAGAAAAGCTTTTCGTCCGTAAAAAACATGCTGGTGAAATCCTTCAAAGTCTCCTTTTTGAAGAGAAGACCATCTTGGTTCAATAAATGTACTGTTGATACTCCAGCATAGGCCGACATCAAAATATAGGCAACGGTGATGCCGATGATTCTTTTTTGATAGCTTTCATCAACATCTGAAAGAACATCAAATGCAACTGCTCTATGTTCAATTTCCTCTGCTGCATGCCAGTTGAAAAGGTCTTGAAGTTTTTGAGGAGCGTCTTTCAGGAAGTTTTCTTCAAGAGAAATTTCTGAAAGTAGTGCCGTTATATGTTCTAGCCCAGATGTGATGGCAAGATTTGATTCCTTTGAGAAGAAAGGTTCGAAGTACTTTGTGACTAGATTGTCGAGTGTTTCGACCAACCCTTTGATTTCATATCCTTGTCTCTCTAGAACTTTAAAGAACTTCTCATGTTCATGAGAGTGTTGGGCCTCTTGTTTGATGAATTGCAGAGCATCTTTTTTGAGACGGCCCGATTTAATTCTATTCATGACTTTGTTGATCGATCTGATAAAGTATTTCTCACCGGTAGGGAAGATAAGCGTAAGGCTGTTTAGAAAATGGGTCTTGAAAGCGGAACCCCCAAGCCAATGCTTCTCGAACTCCTCATCAAATGTGAAATCGGGTCTACGGTGGATGATATTACGTCTAATCATAAATACCTCTTATTCATTATATCAAAGATATTACCCGCTCTTGTGTGGTCGGCATTTTGAGAGGATAATTTATATAACCCCTTGAAAATCTGTATATGATTGAGATTAAAGAATGGAATCACCACCTGTACCTTGGAAACACTTTTGATTCCAGTCGCAGGACTTTGCTCTTTTTGCATGGCTTTCCAGACAATTTCAGAGTTTGGGAAAAGACATGTGAAATACTTGGCAAGGATTTCAATTTGATTTGTCCAAGTTCTCCTGGAACAGCAACAGATGAAAAATATCTTGGTCGTGCTTATCGATTGGACAGTCTTTCAAAGTATTATCGAGAAATTCTCTCGTTTGGAATGAAATCGCTGACTCCAGTTACAGTCATCGCTCATGATATGGCTGGCCCTTATGCTCATCAAATGCTCAAATTTCTTCCGGATGATACAAAGCTTATTTGCATCAACACTTTGTCGGGTCAGATGTTGATCGACAGACGTTTCAATCCCAGTCAGATGATAAGAAGCTCTTATATGTCTTTGTTCCAGCTTCCTTTCGTTAATAAAAAAGTTCTAAGTAATTACTGGCTCGATCTACGAAAAAGTGCTGCAAGAATAGGAAGAAGTTCAGTACTGAATATTCCAACTTCGTACACAGAGAATATTCTGAATGGATTATATTTCTATAAATCTTTATTGAAAGATATTCCGAAATTCCTTGATGGTTCTGTCTGGAAAAATGAAGTGTTGTATATTTGGTCTACTGAAGATCCATTTTTGGTAAAACCATCAGAAAAGGAAATGAACAAGAGGTACACCAATTGGAAAATTGAGATGATTGAGAGTGGTCATTGGCCCATGTTGGATGATGTAGAGATGCTTTGTTCCAAAATTAAATCTTTCCACGAGGGAGAAGAACATGAGTGAAGTTGTCTTGATTACAGGTGTTCATGGCGGTATTGGTAAAAGTATGTGCCAATCATTTGTTGCCAGGGGACACAGAGTTATTGGATCCGATTTACAAGAAGAGAGAGATCAATCTCTATCTCTACTTGATTATTATCAGTTGGATTTGAGTAAGCTTGATGTTGTCGATTCGGTCATGACTAAAATTTCAGGAAAGTATCCCGAAGTCACCATGGTGATAAATAATGCTGGAATTGCTAATTTGGAACTCTTTACTGAGGAAACACCAGAGAAATGGCAACAAGTGATGGATATTAATTTCAATTCATTGGTTATGTCGACCAGGTATTGGGTTCACTTTTTTAAAGGCAAAGGCGGGGGACATATCGCAAATATGGCCTCTATGGCAGGTCATATCTCACCTTCTGGGATGTGTAGTTACTCTGCTAGTAAGCATGCTGTAGTTGGTTTTACAGAGTCTTTGGCCCTCGAACTGGATGCCCAGCAAATACCAATTCATATAAGTTTGATTACTCCGGGGTTCATCAAGACAGATATTATGAAAATTGGAATGAAGAATGGGTTTCCTGAAAAGCTCAAATCTTTGACCACAAGTCCAGAGAAGGCCGGAGAACGAATTGTTGAATCTCTTCTTAATAAAGAAAGACATATAATTCCTGATAATTCAGGAAAAGTAATGAAAACATTAAACCGTTTTGCACCTGAGCTTTTATCAAATGCCAACAAGTTTCTTTCGACTAAAATATTCAAGAAGGATTGAATGACTGTTCGTTTTAAAAATTACATTATAGTCAAAGACTTGGCCGAAGGTGGATTTGGTAAAGTTCAACTTGCACTTGAAAAAAAGCAGTTAGCGAATAGATTGGTGGTCATCAAGACAATAAAACCTTCAAGACTTGAAGATGAGCAATTTGAAAGATTATTTCTTGAAGAAATTAAAGCTGCTTTTCCTCTCAATCATCCTAATTTGACCACTCTTTATGATTACGGTCGACATGATGATATGCTTTATTGCGTGATGGAGTTTGTTGATGGCGTCAGTTTGAAAGAACTGATCACCCATATGAAAAAGAGGAAAAGAAAGATTCCTGTTCCAATTATCTCTTGGATTATGAAAGAGGCAGCACAGGGTTTGAATTATGCCCACCACAATAGAGATGATTTTAATGATAAAGATAAAGGATTGGTACATAGGGATATCTCTCCCCAAAATATAATGATCAGTTTTGATGGGCAAGTTAAAGTCATTGACTTTGGAATTGCAAAAACAGAAGACAACGAAGTTAAAACTCAGACAGGTGCTGTCAAAGGTAAGCCCTCATATATGTCACCTGAATATGTTAATGGTAGAAAATACGATCATCGTTTTGATCAATTTGCTCTTGGAATTGTTTTTTGGGAACTTCTTTGTGGGAAATCACTTTTTAAGGCGCCCACAGTAGTTGAGACTCTTCGAAATGTGGACAAATGTGAAGTTCCAAGACCTTCGACGTTTCGTTCATCTGTGCCGAAGTCTGTGGACAACATTGTGATGACGATGCTGATGCATAAGCCAAAAGATAGATTTCCGACTTTAAAAGATTGTGTGAAGGAATTGGACAAGTACTGTGTGACTCAAGAAACTGCTGACAGAACAGGCGTCGTCAAATTACTTGAAAAAGTTTATGCCGATGAAAGACGTGGGGCCGGAGATAGACTTCGGAAAAAAGTATCTGGTGCCATTATCAAAGATGTCATGGAAAACATGACTCCTGAAGAATTCGATAAAATTATCAATAAAAAGAAAAAATAATTCAGACGGCCTTGACGTGTGCGTAAATGACATCGAGATTGTCTATTCTAGGGTTCATCAGGACAGCTGTTGCCTTGTGAAAGAACAGACGAGGAAGTTTTCGCTCGAAAGCAAGAATTTTTCTGAGAGCTTCATGTTGGATAAAACTTGATTTCATTGAAGTTCTGCCTTGGAGAATCTTTTCAAGTCTAGCTATGAAGAGAATGCAATGATCATTTAAGTAAGGCGGAAGTTTATCTTTCAATTCGTAAAATTCTGTCAGTAAGTGATTTCTGACTTTTTCATGTGGCTCATGAATATATTGAAATACGGCAAAGAAAAATCTTGCCACAAAAGATTCAGGCATTCCATCGAAGAGATCGATCGCCATTTGTATATTGTGGTAGGCTCCATGATAATCTGATCGATCCCAACAGGTCTGGGCCCCCATGAGACTTCTATTTCCAAGTATTTTATCTCTCGGAGTTTTTGTCTTCGTTGATGATTTTACAGTTTGTATTGGCCCATCTTCAGTGAATGTTTTATCAAATTTAAGATAGTCTTTCTGGTAAAACTTGGGTGAAGGACCTGGAAGGTAGAGTGATTCGCCGCTTTTCGCATTCATAGTCATGATTGAAATGGAACTAGGAGTGACTGTGTCCATTTTCCAATTGGCGGCAGAAGTCTTACCGCGTGTGGCCACAGGTGTGGCAATGGCCTTGAGTAGCTTCAATTGATTTATATTTTTCTCTTTCGAAAGTGTTTTAATTTTTTGGTCAGCAACATCCCATCTCATTTTGTTATAAGGATCAATACCCATTGGGAGAAAATGATTCTTCTGACATCTTGGATTTTCAAGACAGTTGTTGAAATAAATTATTTTACCTGGTTCGACTTTATAAGTATTGATGACTTTTTCTTCTCCCATTACATCACATGCAAGGACATCACCATTTTTGAAACTCATATAGAAGGCCCATGTAGTGATTGAATCATGTTTATGGAGAAATTCTTGGGTACTCTTAAGGTCTCCGCAATTTTGGAGCATTTGAAAGATCAATTCAAAAACAGGAATTCCTTTGGAGTTAAACGTCTCAGTGAATTTTTGATGGAGAGCAAATGTCACTCCCTCAGATGTCATGGTAGTAATTGAAGGATAGGGGAATCCTGTTGCCGAAAAACTTAACATGGCAGGACCATTATCGAGCTTTGAATAGATCGCCCTTTCTCTCTTGTCGTAAGTTCCTTGTAGTGGGAAATCAAGCACTCTTCCATGAATTGGAGCATTACTCTGTTCATCCCAAGTAAAGAAGCTTGAACATCCTAGAAGTGATGTTGGAATTCCTGGTACCCACCTGGTCATGAAGCTGACAATCTCTGGAATCATGATGGCCAGGGTAATATCTGCCGGGTCTGCGTCCAATCCTTCGGCGTAAGCGTGCACTCTTTTTTGAAATCCAGGGCAATGATTAAGACCTTGATTAGCAATGATTCCAGCAACTTGTTGAACCGCTTTATCGACTCTTTGCCACGGACTTTTAATCAAACCTTTAATGTGATCCAGCACATCTGAGTGGCACTCTCTGTCTTTAAGACCGAGTTGATAAAAGTTCTCTTCTGAACTTCCGAACAGAGAAATAACTGGAATGGGTTCTGTTTTAGTGCTCATTCTTCAACCGCCAACAGGGAGACAGATTTGGACTTTGTTACAAACCTCGATTATATCAACAATCCGACGTTTATTATAGTCACACTTTGTCTTGCCGTGGGAAGAATCTGGCTTGAAATCATCGGTTTTAATTTTGAGCGCCTTCCTCTGACATCAAAACTTGCTGCGGCCAATGGAGAAGATAGGTTAAGAAAGTTCCATCGTATGGGACTATATTTTTCAGTTGGCTACGTTCTATTCTTTGCGCCTGGAATTCTACTCTCTTAGGCCGGAGAGTTCTCTAACTCTTTGACTTCGGTTTTATCGAGAACAGGGTGACCATCATACAATTGAATTAAATGGGATTGCGTCTTGAAGTCTTCAGGTAGATTGACTTCTTTTTCATCACCTTTCTTTCTGATGAATATTTTGATCTGGCTTCGGCTTTGTCCATTTTGATCACGTCTATTGACCAGGTTTTGGAGCTGGTAGATCTTGTTCAGGATCTGGCTGTCCTGTTTCTTGTTACTGGCAAATGCGTCGTGCTTGATCAGTGACTTCCAGATCAACCATGGGTCCATGTCTTCTCTGAGCATTTTTGATAAGGCCATGTAAATGGCCGGGTCGGATTCAAAATTATCACCCATTAAAATCAAATTGTCCGGCACTCCTGTCATCAGCAACATATCGAGGAGATGGTTGAGTTTATAAAGGCCGTGTATCTTTAAATCCTTCGGAGTGAGATCCCACTCAAAGAGAGAAAAGATATGCCTGTAGTCTTTAAGAAAAATTCCAGCAGTATAAATCTGATTCTGATATAACCAGTCTCTCATTGCATCTTCATAAAAATGTGGAGAGGCCGACAGGATAAAAGGATGGTATCCATCACGAATATAGTTTTTGATGATATCCACACTGTTTGGAACTGTAGGGAAATGATCAATTGACTTTGTCAGTGAGTAGTAGACTTCTTTAGTAGTATGATAACGAGTATCTACCAGAGTCTTGTCGAAATCCGAGATTACCAGATTCTTAGGAGTGGTAATGACCAGTGGAATGAATGAACCGAGTATAAGTTCGAGTCCCGGTGAGTTTTTTACTTCATAAACCTGAAGCACTTCAATTTTTCTTCTCTCATCTGTTAGAGGAATCTTAAAATTGAAATTTCCAAATTGATCGGAATCAAAATTCTTTTTATAGACTTCTTTATGTGAAGAGTCGAGGCCGACAAGTTTTATAGTAAAATCATTACTGGAAAGAAGCTTGAAGTTTTGAATAGGGTTGGCCGGACCAATTTTATCGCTTTCCTTTGTCAGGTATAAAGGATTTTCTTTTAGTGCAATGCTGGCCCTGATGTTGATGAAGTCATTTGTAATGATGGCCAGGAAATGAACGATTGAAGGTCTCTTCATAATAAGTCCGGTTTGACAACTTGCTCCTTTATCGAAACAATTAATTATAACCACAGGATCTAAATATGCCTAATCTCCTTCAAGAAAAAATCTATGTAGAACTCTTTGGTGAAGTGAATATCTACTTCGGAATGGGAGTTTTGATTCTCACATCACTTTTATTGGGTGGGATGATCGGGTTTGATCGTGAGAGGAAAATGAAAGCCGCAGGGATTAAAACCAACCTCATGATTTGTCTCGGTGCGACTTTGTACACAGCATTGTCATTATTTATTTCAAAAGCACATGGAACTCCGACTTCAGATCCTGCCCGTATTGCCGCACAAATTGTGTCAGGTATTGGTTTTCTTGGTGCCGGCTCAATCATTCAAGGTAGAGGTTCAATTAAAGGTTTGACCACAGCAGCAACTATTTGGGTCGTTGCAGCCATTGGTGTGACAATTGGTGCTGGATATCCCTTGGTGGCCTTTCTGTTCACGATAACCATTCTCGTTGTTTTGAACCTCATCAATCCACTTTATAAATTTGTTGAGCAGGAAAGAGATTACAAGAACTATCATGTTGAAGTTTTGACCAAAGGTTCTGCGAAAAGGCATGTTAAAGATGTCATTTTGCAGGAAATCGACTCAATTAATGAGATCTATGAAGAGTTGCTAGACAAAGAAATTGATTCAAGACTCTTAAACGTCTATATCACCATACATCCTAGAAAAATTGCTGAGCTTAGAAAAGAAATCAAAGATATCATCAAAGTTGAAAAAGTGAATGTTCATTTAACTGACCACGTTGGAACAAAAAATAAGAATGATGATTAGGCCTTGCCAACCTTGATATACAGAACACCATCTTTATAAGACGATGAAACCTTTCCTGAATCCATGATATCAGTCAGAGTGAGAGTTTTGGTAAGCACTTCGTTTCTCTTGGCCTTGTTTTCAACCCCACCTTCATTATGTGTTTCAGCGAAGTTTCTCGACAGAGTCAGACGAAGTTTTCTATCGTTGACGTTGATATTAACATTATCTTTTTCAAATTCAGGAAGATCCATAGTTACAATGTAATGGTCAATACCATCCATCACACGAGGTTCAATCGTTTTGACAGTGTAGAAGTCATCTTGTGACTTACTCATTACATCTTGCTTTCTCTTGGAATGAGCTTGAAGAAGCTTGTCCATTTCAACTTTGAACCTGTCTTTGATTTTTCCAAGTAGAGTTTCATGTTGCTCATGCATCTTTGCAACTTTACTTTTAAAACCAAGTTCTTTCTGCTTCATCAACCTGGAATAGAACTCTTCTTTCTTTCTAAGTTGTTGAGCATGAATATTTTGCTTTTGATTAGCGGTATCGGCTTGAGCTGAATAGAGGCTTCGCATTTCATTTTCGAAGCGTAATTTTTCTTTGGCCAATACTTCAGCATATTCGGCTTGATTCTTGTTTAGGGTACGAAGGTAGGCATCACGTTCTCTGGCAACCAAGTCCTCATTAGTGAGAATCACATTGTCCATTTTCTTTTTTGCCAGTCTGTTTGCTTCTTGAATACCTTCCGTTGTATCTGATTCCATTTTAACAATGGTGTTTTGAGTTCTGTCATTGATCATCTGTGCCTGATTGTAAGCATCAGCGTATCTTTCTTTATAAGTCTGATCGAAGTCAGTGATCATTGAAGTCATTTGAAAATTATTACGGTCGGTGAGGAGCTGCCTCTCGGCATCAATCAATTCACGATCTTTATTAAGCTGCTGCTTCATTTCCTGGAGGCGGTTTTGTTTGTTCTCCATGGCCATGGCAATTTCTCTGCTGACCTTTTCTTTGGCCTCTACCTCTTTTTGGTTGGCTTCATTTTTTACATTTTGAGTTTTGAGGTCGTAGACCTCTTCGGTTTTGGCAATTTCTTTTTGTCGAACATCAATTCGATTTCTCAAATCTTGATTGAGCTTTTTAAGCTTGTTCTCAAAATATTTGTTTTCCTGTTCAATCTTCAAAGACGACCTTCATTCAACTTTTCCTGTTCGTTGAATCTTTCCAATGGTGGCTCACAAAGTTCCTTACCAGCTCCGGTGTGCCCAATACACGGCCAGGTTCTGATCAAATCCACTTTGATACTGTCATATCCTCCATGATAGGCCACATAACTCACGGGGTCTAATGTTGAAGTGACAATGTAAGAATTTTTATCCTGAGGAAGAGTAAATCTCGACTTCACGTAATATTGATATACTCGATACTCGGCCTGAGCATTCAGAGCAATCAATAAAGTGAAAAGAATGGCAGTTTTAATGCAATTCAGGTTTTTCATCGAGAATTTGTCCTTCGACCATTTTCATAAACGCTTTGATGAACGTGCTTCTTTCATTTTCATCAAGTGCCATTAGGAGAGTTCTTTTACGATCAATGCTTTTATGCTTAACCAGTTTCTGCATGATCTGCTTTGCTTTTTGTTTCTCAACGCTTGTGAGTTTTGAGCTTTGTTTGTCAAAATGTTCTTCGATCCAGTTATCGTAGAAGAGTGGAAAAAAACCTTTCGTTCCCAATTGCACAAGGGTTTTCAAGCTTTGTTCATTCTTTCTTCTGGGTAGTTCCAATGGATTCTCCTTTCAAAATTCCTCTCTTAATAGTTTAGAAGAATCCTTTTTAATGCTTTAGAGGGTAAGTCTTTCCCCGTGCTTTAATATCGGGTTTTCGGGCAGTTATGTGGCCGTGTGAAATAAAGAACGAGAAAAAAAGTCCAGTAAGAAAGTGTGATTTTGAAGTCGGGTGTGAATAGTATACAATAATGGTGTAATTGACCCGTTAGATCGGGACTTCAACTATACTCTTATGGATGGAGAGTCATATGAACAGGAAGTTTGTTTTCTTTATTATCACAGGACTTTTAAGTAGTTTTAATGCTCACGGTTTAGTGGACTACAGTGAAACTGAAGCCGTTGCGCCAGCACCAGCTCCGAAGGCCAAGGCCCGACCAAGAGCTGTTTCAAAGAGATCGGCACCAAAAGCTTCATCATCAGGTCCAAGCTATAGTCCTTCTGGAATGTTTGAACTTGGAATGACTTATAAGTCAATTGATGTGAAATCAGATGATACCACTGGAAAAGTCAATGTAATGGAAGTTAAAGGACATTTGGCTACCAACTTCAATATCTTTCTCGATTTTAAATACTGGCAAGCGAGTACGGATATTGAATCGCTGACAACCAATTCTGGAAGTCAAGAAGGTAACCCTGAAGTTCTTGTTGGGTTTAATTGGTTACAGTTTGGTGGTGGTGATGATGGAACTTCTGTAGATCTATTATTTGGCGGACGATTCAGTTCATCATCAGAGCTAGCTTCATCTAGAACAGATAAGATTTTTGGTATCGAATCAGTTAAAAGATTTTATGCATTCGCCTTGGGGCTTGGTTATAGACTTTACATGACTGGTACTCCAGAGGATGAAGCAGAAGTCGATATCGGCAATATTCAAAAACTCTATGCAACATTTGGTTGGATGGTTTCACATGATATCTCTTTTGAGATTGAAGGTGCAGTTTATAATATCGGAAATTCAGATTCAACAACCAGAGCTAGTGTGTTGAAGACTAAAGAATCATTCGGTACGATTTCCCCGAAAGTGAATCTCCAGTTAGGGTCAATGGTTGCATTGGGACTTGGTGCGACTTTTAGAACTGACAAGGTTAGTGACACAGAAAGTTTGATAGGGGCCAGACTTTGGGATATGAGTGGAGCTTACGGATCTTCTATTCATGCTGGCCTTAATATATCGATCTAATTGGAAATGAATTGAGTTTTGCCAATAACAAATTATATTTCTGTAATCAGTGTAAAAAAATTATGGATAATGTTGAAGAACTCCTCTTTGTAGAAGAGGACTCTTCACGTGGCTTTTGTTCAGAAAAATGTATCGAAAATTTCTATTCTCCTCTCTTCAAGCATTACGAGGCCAAAGAGCGTGAACTTAGAACAGAACTTAATATCCAGAATGAACCATGCTTGAAGCATCTCGAAAAAAGTGAGTTAGTGGATAAACTATTCACTGCCCCCCTCGAAATTCACCATTCCATGAATGAACTTGAGGAAGAAATTTTCTCTTTTATCGGAAAATTTCCTCAAGACAAAGGTAAAGAGGTCTGGCTGATCTCTTTATGCTATGTCTATGAAGCTAAACCTTCATTTGTATTTCTTTTGACTGCTACTGAAAACGAAGAGCTCGTTGATTACTTTAGAATTGGTGACCCCATTGAAGATATTGAAGAATTTCTCGCCATGGATGAAGAGGTGGAAGTTCAAGGTGACCCCAAACAGATTCTTGAAACTGTTGAGCAGAAAAAAAGTCAATTACTTGCTCAGATGATTGAAGAGCGTAGTCCACATGATATTCCGATTGAGGAATTTGCTCTCTATGAATCATTCTTCGAGCCTACCATTGAAAATCCTGATGAAGTTTATACTGAAATGGATGATGATGGAGATACTCTTTATACCTATATCAAAGCATACGAAAAAGAAGGAAGTTCATTCTACTATTTTATTGTCTGCTTTAACTTTGCCAGCAATCCCAATGAGCAAACTGAAAGCCTCCTACCCATTATAAGTTTTCCATCTCTGGATGCAGACACTTATAAAAAACATAGTAAAGGGGAGAGGATATCAGGCAGTCTTAAAAGCTAATCAGTTGATTCTCAATATATAGAATATATCTTGCGGCTCATCCATTTGGATGCTGCTGAAATCCATACTTTTCAAGACTTTTTCTACACAAGGTTTGGTCCCTTGAAGAACTTTGGTCTTATAGATGACTTTCTTTTCCCATGTGTTCCCGGTAGGGAGCAAGCGTACACGAAAGAGTACTTTGGCCCGTTGCCCCTGAAGACATTGTTTATATTCTGGATGGTACTGCTTGAAGATATCTTCAACCTGTTCTTTTGGAGAACTGGCACAGGCCGAGAGTAAAAAAACTCCAAGCAGAAGCAGATTTTTGAGCATTCTTAGTGTTTTTTACACTTATATGTATCAGGTGACTTTGAAGGAGCATCTTCCCAGTGTGAATCACAGTAAGAACTCGCAATGTCTCTAGAAGGTGAGGCACAGGCCCCAAGAATGAATGCTGTTGCGATCATCAATACAAATGTTGAGATAGATTTCATAAGTAACTCCTCTTTATCTGATATGGAGACTTATCGGTTACTTTTAATAATTGATTAATTTAGTTTTATAAATACTTAGAATTATTTTTTGAGAATATCCGAAGCCTATTTAAGTCATCAGAAATTCGATAGCTTATTGAACTTCATTTTTAGAGAATTCTCCTCACTCTCATACCATGAAAGTCCATCAAGGCCATGGTGAGTTTTCATGTCAGAATCATTTATCAAAGCGGCAAGGAGTAACAACGCTTTTAAACCAGTTGGTGTTTCGTATGCAGAAGAAACTATCGTCCTGATGGATTTACTTTCGGACTCTTTGGCCATTTTGTATGTACCACTGAGGGAGAGCTCCAATGACGGTTTGCTTACTAGCGCAACTAGATTACTGTTTGAAATTTGTTTCCAGAATGATCGATTTTCATCGAGTGCAAATGGTAGTTGAAGGTTTTTGTAATCATCTAGCTCTTTGTATGGCTCTTCAAGGTAATCAAGATTGAGATGTCTTATATAATCTGGGATTACTTTACTCATTTTTTGATTGGCATCGAGTCTGATTTTTGTCGAATTAGGAAGGCCTAATAGAAAATTCTTTTCTTGTTCTGGATCAGATTTTCCAAATTTGAACTTGAGAACTGAATTTTTAAATTGATCGACAGGTCTCTCAATCAAAGATTCCAACGTTCCCATAAGATTAACGGGAACTTCAACCTTTCTGTCTTCAAAATAATGTGAAAGGAGGAGTGATTCGAGACAAAATAGAACAGAGTTGTTTTTGGGGTATTTGAAACCTTGTCCAAAAAAAGGTTTTTCTAGGTCGAAGGACTCACTTATATCGACGAATGAACTTTCATAAGTTCTGAGTTCAGCCAGACATTCGTCGAGATCTTCTCCTGAAAGTTGTTTGATTGGAGCGAGCTCGGCTTTATGCCCTTTCCACTCAACGATATAACCGCTTTTCTTCTCCAATACACCATTTGGAAGGGGGAGAGGTGTCGTCGTTTTGTACTCAAAAGAAGAGTAAGAAAACATCAGAGTATGATACCGATTGAAAGAACCAGGCAGTATAGGAAAAGACACTTTCCGGTATTGGCCAAGGCCATGTTAAGTCCGGCATCGATAGGTCCCTTTGCCAGGTGAAGCCAGTTTTTCATGAAAACCAATGGAACTATCATCGCCGGGAATAATAGTGGTTTATGGAGAATAATTCCTGCCATGAATGGCAGGAGCACTCCTAGAAAAACAAAGAGAAGTGGTAGCGAGCGAGCTCCTGCTTCTCCAAAGAGTACCGCCAATGTCACTTTCCCTTTTTCTTTGTCATTTTGTCTGTCACGAAGATTATTGACTGCCATTAAAGCTGCTGAAAAAAGTCCTGGTCCAAGGCCCATGACTGCCGCCAAAGTTGAAGGATCTTTAGTTTGAATATACCACGTCCCCCAGACTGCTACAGGTCCGAAATAGATCAAAGCGAGTAGTTCTCCGAGTCCAAAATAAGCCAGAGGTAGAGGTCCACCTGTATAGGCCCAAGCAAAGAGAATACTGGTAAGTCCAATGATAATGATAGGGATTCCTCCTTGGACCATCAGGTAGACACCAATGATGAAGGAGAGGGTAAAAACAGAAATAAATGCCCATTTTACTCTTACTGGCGCAATAAGACCCTCTGCTGTGACTCTCTTGGGTCCAAGTCTATTTTCATCGTCAACACCGTTGACATGGTCATAATAGTCATTAACAAGATTGGTTCCAACTTGAAGAAGGATGGCACAAAGAAGAGTCAATAATGCAGTTGTTGGATTTAAAGATGAAGTTTGGTCCCAAGCAAGCGCAAGACCGATCAGCACAGGGCCGATACTTGCAAACAAAGTTTTGGGTCTTGCAGCCAGAATCCAGTTTTTCATAGTCTCACCGTTTTCAGATTTTGATAAACTTTTGTATTTGTGTCGTTGTCTACCATTACTTCGAGAACTTTAACTCCTGAAGTTATTTGGCCGAAACTCTTAATGGCCGAAGTTAGTTCAAGCGGAGTTTCAATCCTTTCATACTCATGATGAAAACTCTTGATGACTTGTTCAAAAGTGAATTCATGAGGCGTACTCATCATTTGGAGAATCTCTTCACCTTTTTCCAGCGGAAGAAGACTAAAGATCCCGCCTCCATAATTGTTCACCAAAACAATGAGTAGTGGGCGTCCTTCTTTTTCCAAAAGGGCCAAAGAGTTGAGGTCATGTAAAAATGAAATATCACCAAGCACCAGTACAACAGGACCGTGATTTGAACTTTCTCTAAGGCCTTGTGTCGCTGCCATAAAACCTTCAATCCCACTTACGCCTCTGTGTCCAATGGCCCTTATATCTTTGTGGGATTCAAAACCGGCATATGAATCGAAGGATCTGATAACGGTTGAGTTGGCAACATACAGATCACAAACTTCTGGTAGATTTTCAATTATTGTTTTTGAAACCAGTGGGTAGCAAAGCTGACTGGCCTCGATCAGTTCTCTTTTTTTTCTGACAAATTCAATCCATGGAGTAGTATCAAATGCTTCTTGAGAGTGTCCGTCGATGATTTCAATCATTTCTATAGACCATCTGTCAGGGCTTACTTCTCTATTGTATCTGGCGTTCAAAGGAGAGTGGTTGATGCCGGATTTACCACTGATATGAAGAATCTCCATATCTGGATTCTCATCAATGAATCGATGGTAGTGTTTTGATGTCATCCTACCACCGACATGAATAATGACTTCAGGTTTGTTATTTTTAAAATACTCCATTACTTCAGGGTGATCGAAGGTAGGGATGGCCCCGTCATTCATGGAGAAATCATATTTAAGACCTGAGAGCACATCGAGAAAAACCGGCCATTTTGTTTTTTTGACCACTTCTTTTAATGCTTCTTTCGGAGTGTTAGGAGGTAACTCACCAACAACAAACAGTCCTTTTTTACTAAGGAATTCTTTTTCTAGTTCATAGTTAACTGGAGTGTAGTCTTTGATGAAACTATTATGTGGTCTTTTTTCATTAAAAAGTATTCTTGCTTGATTCAACCTGTCTTTTGAAATCGCAACATATTTTCCATCAAGAGGCTCTCTGAAGGGGATATTAAAATGAATAGGCTTGCCTGTTTCTGCAAGATTTAGAAAACGATTTATACGAGAGAGAAAACTACCTAGTGGAAAGTTGTCATCTGTCGTGGGAAGTTTCCAAGTCTCAATTCCCATTCTTGAATATAAATTGTTTTGTTCCATTGTCTGGTTTGCATCAGACCATATCATTTCATCGGGTCTATCTGCAGAAAGGACTATCAATGGTGTTTCATTTTTCACGGCCTCAGCGAGTGCAGGGGAGTAATTCAACATGGCCGTTCCGCTTGTACAGACAAGCACACTTGGTCGACCTGATGCTTTTGTACTTCCCATGGCCCGATATGCTTGGGCACGTTCATCAATACCGAGAAAAACTTTTGCTTTGCAGTTGTTTTTTAGGGCTGAAAGAAGGGGAGCATTTCTCATTCCCGGAGAGACATAGAAGTGAGTGATGTCATTTTTAATGAGTTCTGCAATAAGTAATGAGCTTATCAGTCTGTTTGGGTTCTCTTCCAGTAACTTCATGAGAAGAGCCCCGCAATTGCTCGCATTTTATTTTGGGTTTCATTCCATTCTTTTTCTGCCGTGGAGCCTGGAACGATGCCGGCTCCTCCATAGATATGGAGGTTCTTTCCATTGATTAGAGCTGAGCGTATTCCAACAATAAGTTCAGAGTATGATTTGCCGATTATTCCCATTGGAGCAGCATAAAGTCCGCGATCAAAAGGCTCAAAGGCACGGATGTTTTCCATCGCCATTTCCCTTGGAGATCCTCCAACTGCAGGAGTTGGGTGGAGCTTGTCAATTAGGTCGAGAATCTTTGTATGCCTACCAAGAGGGCATGATATCAAACTATGAATATGTTGGATGTAAGGGAGTTTTAAAAGTGTCTCTGCCACTGTGAACTCAGGCATAAGTCCTAATTCAGTAAGAGCATCAATGATGCTGTCTGTGACAAAACGATGCTCATTAAGTTCTTTTTGATTTGATAGTAATTCATTTCCAAGCCTGTCATCATCGGCCTTGGATTTTCCTCTTGGAGTTGAACCAGCGAGGGCATCGACTTCAATTCTTCCATTTCTGATAGAGAATAGTTTTTCCGGACTCAAAGATAAGAAAGCATCTTCTTCACTATATTTAAAATAAAAGATGTAGTTACCTTGTACTTCGGCCTTAGCCAGCTGAGTTTTAAGATCAGTGTTCGCTTTTGAGGTGAAGATTTGCTTTCTTGATAGGACTATCTTACCGATCCTTCCATCACTGAAAATATTCAAACAACCGCTGATTTTTCTTCCCCATTCTCTTTCTCCTGGTAATTGATGATCGAAGGCAAAGTATGGGTTGAGTTGAGACTCTTCATTAAAAGTCAGTAGTTCATGGATATGAAAAAGTACATCTGCTTTGATTTTACCATTTTCATCAATGTCAGCTTGAATGAAATTAAAAACAAGTGTTGTTTTATCTTTGTCGTTTTGAAAATGTATTCTAGGTAAGAAGAGATAGAGGTCACCTAGTGTTCTCCATTCGTTTCCTATATTTTTCAGAGGATCGAACCTTCGGCCACCGAATAAAAGTACATCTTCTTGTTCGAGATATTGGTCAAGTACTTCAATCTCATCAATTCTTCGAAAAGTTCTTGCTGATCCTAATGCCAAATCTGATCTTTGATTATTTTTTGAGGCCAGAAAACATTGAGGAATCGCACTTGTATGAAGAGTCAAAGATTTGAGGTCTATTTTGGAATCGAGATTATACTTCCAAAGATGAACAAAGTTATCCTGTTCTTTCTTTTGAAAGTTGACCTCTTTGAGTAATCTTAGAATATTGGCACTCAAATTAAGTAGTGACATGCTCTCAGGCCTTGTCTCCAATGTAGAGAGTTGCAATTCCAAATGTCAGTGGTTTGAAACTTGTTGAAACAAAACCAGCTTCTTTCATCCAGCCTTCAAATTCCTCACCATATGCAAAATCTTCTACTGTGTGATTGAGATACGTATAAGCATCCTTGTGACCGCTTACAATATTTCCAACAAATGGAAGTAGGTTCCTAAAGTAGAAGAAATAAATTTGTCTAAAGAGCCAGTTTGATGGAATGGAAAATTCCATAATTTGCAATCTACCACCTGGTCTAAGGACTCGTAGGATTTCTCTCAGTGACTTTTTTGGATCTGAAAAGTTTCTGATTCCAAAACTGATTGTCACCATATCTACAGACTCATCTGGTAATGAAATATCAGTCCCATCACCGATACGAAGGTCTACAATGTGGTCAAGTCCACGTTTTTTGATCTTATCACGTCCGACATTCACCATGCCTTTGGACAAATCCATTCCAATAATTTTAGAAATTTCCGGTGCCTTGACTAGAACCAATGGAACATCACCAGTCCCCGTGGCCAAGTCTAGAGCAACAATATTCTTTCTTTTTGGAAGAAACTTGAGAAGCTTATGTCTCCAATAAACATCAATTCCCATAGATAAAATTCTATTGAGGAGATCATAAGTTTTTGCGATCTCATCAAAAATTTTCCACGATTCTTTTTTACGGGTCTGAAGCCCTGTAGTCATAAGACGCTCCGTGTTACTTTATTCGTTTTTACAAGGCTTAGATATCTTTTTTTACACAATGTTTCAATGCTCCAAATAGAGAGTTCAAGCTCCGCATAGGCTTTGCCCCAAAAGCAATTCGTTTACTTTGCTGCATGAAGATGCTAGAAAGTCTGGACAGAAATACAGGAACTTATGCTTACAGAACTACTTAGCTCTATTGATCCCTTGATTCTTGAGTCTATCAACGAGATGGAACTTGGAATTGAATCTGAAAACTGCAATCGTGAAGTGAACCAATTGCTTCAAAATACAGTTCTCGTGGGAGGTAAACGACTTAGGCCAATGCTTACCCAGTTGATGGGTGCTTTTTTTGGTAGAGCTGTAGATGAAGTCGTTCCTTATGCGCGTGCCATTGAGTTGGTTCATGCCGCATCTTTGGCCCATGATGATGTTATTGATAACGCCACTGAAAGAAGAGGTGTTCCTTCAATTAACATTGCTGGCTCAAATAAAAAAGCAATTCTCGCTGGTGATTACCTTTTGGCCGATGTGATTGTTTCCTTGACCAAAACCGGACACCTTGAGCTGGTTAAAGAAATGAGCTTTGTCATTCAAGATCTGGCTGAAGGTGAGTGGATTCAATCAGATGCTTGTGAATCTCGCCAATATACTGCTGAGATCATCAAAAAAATTGCAGAATTAAAAACAGCTTCTGTTATGAGTTGGTGCTGTCTTGCTCCGGCCAGACTTTCAGCTCAGTCAGAAAACTTAGTAGAATATGCGAGATCATTCGGTAGCCATCTTGGTTTGGCCTTTCAAATGATGGACGATACTTTGGATTTCTCAGGTCAAAGTAAAAAAGATCAACTTCTCGATCTTAAAAACGGAGTCGTAAACTCTGTCGTATATGAGTGGTTCACTATGAGACCTGATGTCTTTGAAAAATTCAAATCAGGTGAAGACATTATGAGTCTTGTTGGTGAAGAGAATCTCGACAAAGCAGTGGAGTCGGTTCAAAAGCAAGCTCATTGGCATCTTGAACAGGCCAAAAATGTATTGGCCGTCATGCAAACAGAGCTTGGTTTGGAAATCACATCTACTGAGGCCCATAAAAAATCAATCAAGCCTCTAAACTTGATCATCGATTATATGGGTGGTCGTAAGTTCTAATTTTTCCCTGGAATTGAACAAGTAGGAATATGGATAAAGGCATCCTTGAGGGCACGCCTGCATCTTTCGTCGCCTTGCCTGGTGATTCGTGGGTACTTTCTTTTCACCATTTTTTTATGCAGGACTTTGTCGCTTTTGCTTTTGTAATTTTCTTTAGCTTGTTTTAGTTGCAACTCAACCGAACAGTCTTTGTAAAGTCCGTGTCCATGTCTTTTCCTTTCCCAATCGAGATAGAGAGTCCCTTGATTGACTTTGGAAGTGAACATGATTTTATAGTTTCGTTCTTTTAACTCATCTTTGAAAAGATCATTAAATTTTGAGTCTTT
>JBFEVX010000181.1:0-4617 GCA_041546685.1 Bacteriovoracaceae bacterium
CCACCTGCAGCAACAGACTTACAAGTTCCATCTCCATCAAGATACTGACCAGCTGAACACTCAGTCGCTGCGTTTGTGTTATTGTCAGTGAAGGCCAGACAAGACCAATTCGTTCCATCCCAAACAAGTTGCTTGGTAGGATCAGTACATACAGTCACATCTGCTTTGGCCACTTTCGAAGCAAGAGCTGTATCAAGCCCCGTGACTTCACTTGTTGCGATATCTTTCCAAGTCGCATTTCCAGCAACGTCAGAACCAAGATACTTTCCAGCTCCAGCTCCAGTTTGAACTTGAAACTCGCCCGTAATAAGTTTTCCGGTTGTATCAATCTGAACTTCGGTCGTTCCACCGATTTGAAATTGAACAGGATCAATTCCTGAACTTGAATTCACAACCGCAGGTCCTGAGTTATTTACGACGGATGTTGGAACTGGATAAGTACAGTTGGTCCCATCGGCCAAACACACATTAGTTCCACCAACCGTCAAAGTACTTCCAGTAATGGCCACATTTCCAGAAAAAGTAGCATTTCCTGAATTCAACCAATCAAACGTTAAGAAGTTTGCAGTCTCATATCTTGAAGTTGTGGACTTATAAATGAGAAGTTGGCCATTGACTGAGCTCAACGCTGAGTCAACATCAGTCATATCTGAAAGTGTTGCCGTAACTGCACCTGTTCTTCCAAAGACAGAAGTAATGTTGGTGGTATTGATGACTTTATCCCAAGAACCATTAGAACAAATGATCCAATCACCTGCTGCCCAAGAGCTCTCTCCATCAATCAAAGTTGCACCAGTTACAGAGACAGCAAAATAATCACCTGGATTATAGCCATTACAATTTCCCGAACCGTCACTTAATCCAGGACTGTTTGTTGAAGCGTTCCAAGTTCCCTGATAAGTCAGACCATTCAGATTAACGAGTACCCAATTGGTTCCATCGTATTGAATAACAGAACCTGCAGTGGCCCCAGCAGTTGAAAGTTTAGCAGCAGTCACTGCTCCATCAGCAAGATCAGCAGTCATCACTTGGCCATCAACAATTTTTGAAGTTGTAACTGTATTATCTGAAAGCGTGAAGGTTACTTGATAGGTCGCGGCACCATAAGCGTTTGAGAGAACCAGATCAAAAATTTGTCCTACGACATAACTAAACGCGGCTGCACCATTGGCCACAATATTAGAAGAAGATTTTGATTCGATCGTGAAAGTGTTGCCATCAAGTTTGATGGTATCAACGTTATCTAATCCAGAGCCGTTGATAACAAGTTGATCGTTAACAATAGCGACGTTTGTGATTGATGCATTAACATCACCAATACTTCCGCCCGCTTTTTTAACAAGAAAAGGATCTGGCTTATTTCCAAAATCGATCAAAGTTATGCCCTTATCGAAAACACAACTCGATAAAAACAAAAGAGAAAACAATGTGATGATTCTGAAAATAATTTTCATACTCTTATAACTTATCGTTATTATTATATTTTGCTTTAATGCTTCAATATGATTTCAGTAGCTTACATGGGGTGTTTTTAAGAAAATCTTTAAAAAGTGACGTAAAAGAAAGACAGAAGACCTCTATAAATTCAACAAGTTAAGATGATGTGAAAAAAAGAACGATTAAACAGGCTTAAGTTACTGATATTACAAACAATGTTTTTCACCGAACCCAGAGTTTTACCTCAGGAACACCAACACTTGCACCTGCAACTGTATCAGAAGCTGGATGACCAGCAGGTGTTCCCCAAGCAGCAACACCACCAATAGAATAGTACCAATTTGAACTATTAACAGAGCCATCAATTGCTGATGATGTACATCCAATTGCACAGTTTCTTTCAAGACCTCCCCAAAAGTTTGAAGTTGAACCCACACTGATCGCTTGATATCCAGCAACCGCTTGATCAACTGCAGGATTCGTTGTTTGTGACCAGATATTTTTTGTCGCGTAACCAGGCCATTCAATTTTGAAAGTAAATTTACCATCACGCCTGAAGTATTTTAAATTTCCAAGTTGAGTATAAAGATTCGTCGTGTTCGGATCACTATCAATATTTGTACCAAGCGCTGCAGCCGTACTGGCCCAATATCCTCCAGCAACATTGTGACGGAAAATCAAAGTCCATCCACCACCATCAGTTACCATGTCACAATAAACTCGAATTGGGCTTCCGCCTGGATTTATAAAATACAGTCCGCTTGGTGAATCTGGTTTTTTATTTAAAAGATCCTGACATGAAGATGGCAGTCGACTGATTACAGAAACTTTTTCTCGAATAAAATACCAACCATTACCAGCACCATTTCCTGCTGTATCACCATAGGCGACAGCTGATCCAGTCCAATATGCTCCGTTATAATATCCATTTCCGAGGGCCTCTCCCCCACCATTCATACTTCCGCTCCAACATGCGTTATACCAGAAAGGAGTATTTGTGTAATTAGTTCCACAATTACCAGCGTTATTGTCTCTATCAACATCAACTGTCGTTAAAGGTCGCATATTATGATAAGTCCAAAGACCTGGCGCTGTTCCACCAACAGTTTGTTGATGGTCAAATAATCTCAATGTAGTTGTGGCATCGAACTGTTGTTGCTGCATAATACTTTCCATAGTCGTGCCTGCACCATAATTATATGACCATCGGTAAAGAAGTTCCCAGTCGCCGCCTTGGCCAATATTATTCCAATGATCAAAGCCGAGAAAGTAATTAAATGATTCGAGATATGATGTTTCAGTATAACTTGATACAGACATCCAAGAGCATTCTCCTGTAGCATCCAACGCTCCAGCTGTAGCGGCATCCGAACATCGAGGAAGAGTTGATTTAGCTACAGCTTCGGTAAGGCCAGTCGTTGGTTTGTTCGTTCCATCTCTTAAGTTTGACCAAACCAAAGTCCATCCACCACCATTGCTTGTCATATCACAATAAGTTCTAAAAGGATTGTTATCACCTTCAGGTCCATCTGGGTCGATCAGATAAATTCCATTCCCATGACTAAAACCTGCTTCAAGAATTTGTCTACATGATTTAAAAGAAGGAAGTGATCTCACCCAGACCATTGTTTCTTGATATTGTTTCAAAGTCAGTCCAAGACCTGTATCAATATCTGGAGTTGTCATAGGAGCATCACAATAAAAGTTACTTGTTCCGCTACAAGTGGAAATGGAAGATTGGTTAAAAGTATTTATGGAGTTACATTGAGGAGAATACCCCCCCCCCAAATAGAGTCCTCCCGAAGGATTCACATTGATACAAGTATAAAAGTAGCGCCAGTTGTTTCCATAACCTCTCATAAAATATTTTCCAACTAACTCTACATCATGGTTGCCATCGTAATCATGGAATTTTACTTCAGGCGAAGATGCATCCGCTTGGGAAGAGACCCCATTATAATACCAAGGAATTGTTTGGGTAAGATATGCGGTTTGCTCAGTTTGATCAATAATATCATCAGCAGATAGGTTCACTCCCTTCATTCGCATCTGATTGAATTGAATATCATTTGATCTTGAATAAACCTCATTCGTCGTAGTATTAAATCGAGCTTCACTTGGGTATCCATGCCAGACTTTTGTCCAACCTCCACCATGACTAGTCATATCGCAGTCAACTGTAATCGCAGAGCCTTTTGGATAAATAGTATAGGAACCATTTCCTTGCGACTGCCCAGACAAAAGAATATCCATACAGTTTTTTGGTTTATCAATTTTTTCTCTAAGAAAATATCGAGCAATAACATTCGGGTCACCATTATTAAAACCAGCAACACCACGCACACGGTTTGTATCAGTAGCTCCACTAGCATCATAGATAAAGTGCCTAGGATGTTGTTCGACATCTGATGCATCAGTTTGGGCCGTAGGTCCGACGAAACAATCATTCCAACCGAACCCCATCCGGGCTGTCGCCCAATCGACAACTTTATCAAAATGATAATTAGCTCCACTAGAAGTTCTATAGAGAAACGACTCTGCCCCAGGAAGGTCGGTACATTCTTGAGTTTGTTTGGTTATTCTTTGCTCTACTGCTCTTCTAAAAATAAAAGGATTTTGAAATTCAAGAGTTGCGTAGTCTGTTGCGGCCCAATTCCCAATGTCTCTAGCCATCATTTGAGTCGCCCCAGAAAACTTCGAGATGTCTTCCATTCCAACAGTAGCTGGACTTGTATAATTTCCTGCAGTCACTCCCGTTCCAGCTTTATCAGCCAAATGAGTATTGTAGGACTTTTTTGTTGCTATTCCTGCATCAGCTGAATTGGCATAAAAGAGAGTCCAGCCTCCACCATCTAAAGTCATGTCACACCAAGTTTGAATTGCATTTACTTGGTCAGGATAGATGGTGTAAATCCCATCGCCTTTTGCTTCCCCCATCTCCATAATGTGTTGGCAACTCATTGGCTTATAACCATTGTCGTGAACAAAGAGTTGAACTTCCGTCACATCATTTGGTGAATATGTCATATTCGCCGGAATCCCTGTGTTATTCATATTGTAAGCACCAACAGAGTACCACCAATTATTAATTCCAACTGAGCCATCAATGAGTGTCGAACTTGTAGAAGGCGTAAAACTATTTGAACTTTTCTCAAGTCCTCCCCAGTAACGATCATTAGC
>JBFEVX010000167.1:0-5980 GCA_041546685.1 Bacteriovoracaceae bacterium
CCCAGTAACGATCATTAGCATCAATACTAATTCCTTGATATCCGAGTACTGGTGCATCTTTAGTTGGATTGTTGAACTGGGACCAGACATTTCTCTTTCCCTGTTCAGGCCAATAAAGTCTGAATGTGAGACGATTCAAACTTCTAAGTGATTCAAGCTTATCTAGAATAGAATAAAGATTTGCTGTCGGTGTCGCTTGGTTAGAATTCAATGCAGCTGCTTCGTTTGCATAGTACCCACCAGCTGTTTTATGAACGAAAACTCGAGTCCAACCACCGCCATCAGATGTCATGTCACAGTAAACATCCATAAGAGGGAGTGGACCACCGCCATCTAAATCAAGATTATAAACACCACTGACAGTGGTTCCCATTTTCAGGAGATTGGAGCATGTAGCCGCACACTCTCTGATTGTAAGGTCTGCAGGGGCATTCCCATAAAAGTTAGTCCATTCCATGGAAGTCTTTGTCGCAACAAAATGAGTATTTGTAGAAGATGTATTCCATATCTTCTTACACACTCCATGTGCGACGACGGTCTGCAGCTCGCCAGGGCTTAACTGGAAGCCTGTTGCTACAGTATCAATGGCATGAAGGGAGGCAGTCCACAACAGAGTGAAAAGAATCACTCCCCCTTTTGTCCATGGCATGGAATTCCTCAGTTTTATTTATTAATAAACTTTCTGATTTCGTCCATCTCTTTCCTTAGAGAATCTATTTCTTCTTGCTTCTTTTCCAACTTTTCTATTTTTTCTTTTAATTCTTGATTTTCTTTTTCTAGAGATGCAATTTTTCGATTAACTTTATTATTAACTTCTTTTTGTTCATCAAACAATGTAGCCACCCATTTGTGTAGATCTTTGAAAGCCTCGACAAGGATTGCAGTTATGTTGCCGTATTGAACAGACATGAAGCCTTCTTTATCTTTTCTCACCAGCTCAGGAGCAACCTTTTCTACTTCTTGGGCAATGAAACCATAGTGAGTCTCTTTAGAAAAATTCTTATCTGGAAATTCTTCCGTCCTCCACTTATAGGTAACCCCTCTAAGCCCGAGGATTTTGTTAAGAGAGTCCTCTACTGTAACAATTTCTTTTTTGAATCTTCTATCTGAACTATAAAGATATGCAGTCGCCTTGACGTTCCCAACCACGTCCAATTTTTCAGAAGGTGTGACTGTACCAATACCAACATTCCCCCCAGCTAGGGTCATATCTGGGTTGGTGGTTCCCCCCCCCTGAGTCGCAAATTGCATTTTGTCTGGTGAACCTTCTGTATAGAAGATACCAAAGTTAGGGTTTGTTCGATCAAAACGCCAAATCCCTCTAGTAGCACCATAGATACCACCGAAAGTATCACCTTCCATTTCCATATCTCCAACAACATGGAGTAATTCAGCAGGGGCCGTTGTCCCGATTCCAACTTTACCATCAGCCTTAATTGTCATTCGGGTTGAATTTCCAGTTCTCAATGTAAAGTCATGAGCTGTCATACTTCCTGCGAACACATCAGAGCCACTTGAGCTTGTTCCCATAATAAATTCAATATCATTAGTAACGTCTCGTCCTTGGAAATAAGTATTCCCAGCCCCAAATAATGTTACTGAATTATTACCAAGTGGAACTGTTGTCGCCTCAGGAGTTCCTCCTGCTATTGTTAGCTTGGATCCTGGAGAATTTGTGCCGATTCCAATTTTCCCATCATTCTTTATTCGAAGGGCTTCAGTATTGTTTGTTAAGAAAACCATGTCATCATTTTCTCTAAGATTGAATTCAGCACGATTGAAAACTTGAGCAATATTCAGACCATCTCCTGTTTGAATATTCCCCGTAGAAGAGTGCATAAATGTTATATCAGATCTGGCAGATGACGAATTGACAACAATACCCTCGGTACTCCATGATGATGGATTAGCTCCAATGAATACCGGCCCTGCAGCAACATGTAGATTGGACATTGGTGAAGCTGTTCCAATACCGACTTTCCCACCGGAATAATTGATTCCCCCTGTAGCATTATCCCAAAGGCCACTTCCATTAGAGAGATCATTACAATTTGCGCCGTTCTCATCACAAATTTGTGTCGCTCTAATGGTCCCGTTGACATCTAGCTTAGCAGCAGGAGAGCTTTTTCCAATACCGACATTACCATCACCTTGAACCGTGAAGTATGATGTGCTGGTTCCATAATCACCAATATGAAATTTATCTTGAGCTGATCCCACATCGAAATCGTCTGTTGGAACGATCCACATCTGTCCGGCATTATCGACAGTCTCATCCACAATGATAGTCGCTGGATCGTTTTTAGTGGCCCCCATATGTCTTAATGTCAAACTAACGGGGGCATCATCTTCTACATGTAATTGTGAAGAAGGTGCTGAAGTTCCAATACCAACTTTTCCATTATTTTCCACTCTCAAAAGTGTATTCGTCGTTGTCCCACCATCAGGAGTCGTTCTCACCCAAAGAGCAGCAGCATTTGTAGGAACTGCTTCAGATGTTTGAAGAACTGCTCCATACTGAGTTGTTGAATTAGCAGTCAATCCGTATCCAGCCCCAATAGAATCCCCAATCGAAAGTTTACTCAATGGATCTGTATTTCCGATACCAACATTTCCAGAACTTGAAATTCTCATTTTTTCAGAAAGTGTATTATCCTGAGCTGTATTGAAGCTCATATAACTATCTCTATCAGCGACATCATTCGTCTGGTTTTTGTCCCACTTAACTCCAATTTCTCCTGCTGAACTAAATGAACTGTCAGAGAATCCTTCAAGTAGAAATCCATAAGAGATTCCAAAGTCGGCAGCAGGAGCAGTAGCATCTGCTCTTTTTCTGACTAGAGAAACTCCCCAAGGAGCACTATTATCATTTGTCTCATTTTCAAATTGACCAAGTCCAATAACATTAAGTTTTGCATAAGGTGTATTTGTACCAATACCTACATTCCCATCATTTTTCAGATAAAGCTGAGACACATTATTCTGTGCAAAGTCCATATTGAAGTTATTCACACCAGCTTGAGTCATTTTGACATATCCAGCAGCTGTGTTTGTCATCAATCTTAAAATGTCTTGGCCATCAGAAGATGAGTATGCATTGATTAGAGCAGTATTATTGACAGAACCAGTTCTTCCATTATTTTGTCCAATAGCCAGTTTGGTACCCCGATATTCTAAAGATCGACCAGCATCAGTATTGTCCTGCATGCGAATCATACCAGGTTCAATTCGAACTGCATTTGTTGTCGAATTACCAATATGTGTCTCCATATTATCTTTCACTCGAAGTGGATGAGACCATGTCGCACCATTGTGATAACTCAACATGAAATCATTTAGATCTGTTCCTGCAGCATGACGAATTTGCCATTTTTTATCAGTGGCTTCATCAGACTCAAGTTCAATTGCTGAAAAGTTTGATCCATCACTGATCCCTTCAACTTTCAAATAACCAGCATCCCCAGGAGGCTTAATGTGAACATAAGTATCAGGAGTAGGATTCAATATACCGACCTTCCCATTATCAAATTTTAAGTAAGATGAGTATGAAGGACCTGCAGAATTATCTTTAAAAACAAAGTCTAAAGTTCCACCATCAAAGTTGAACACGAAAGCATCTAATGGATCAACTCCATCAGTTTCAAAGAGATTCAACTGGTTGGCTGGCCTCCTTAGATTGACTTCGCCTTGAAGTTCAATATCAGGGTCAGTTGTATTATTACCAATCGTAATTTTTTCAGTTGTATTTGTCGTATCAACGTTGATGTACTCATTTGTCCCCTGTTTTACGACAAAGTTATTGGCTGTATTATCCACCATGTTGAATGTTGCTGTTGGAGAGCCTCCTGAAACCTGAGTCACTTCAAATTTTGAAGTTGTTGGTACAGAACCAATTCCAAAGTCACCATCATTAGTGAGAGTAGCCTTTGTTGTTCCACCTGTATTAAGTTTGATATCACCAGTAGCATTGGCATCAGTATCAGCAGCGATTACCATGTCGCCGACATTATCAGCTGATGTTGATGAAATATTAGTAAGAGCTGAGCCATCACCAGAGAAAGCAGTCGCTGTAACAGTACCTACCACTTGTAGTGCTGTAGAAGGTGAACTTGTTCCTACACCTAACTTCGATTCGACAAATTGCTCTCGAACAGAATAGACGTCACCAGCAGATGTTGCAGGCTCCTCTGCCTGAGCACTGATATTGACGAATTGAATAGTCGGATAACCTACTTCGACATTCAGCTTGATAAATCTCACTCGAAGATTTTTTACAGTTGTATTACTAGCAACACCAAATTCATAGCCATAACTTCCGGAACCGGCATCTTGGGATTGCCTCACATACAAATCATAACCAGCAGTGGACTCACCATGACCTCGACCATTTGTATGAGGAATCATCTTTCTCCAACTTGTTCCACCGAACTGATTAAAACCACCCTGAAACAAATATAAACCTGTACCAGAGTTACCAGATGTTGCTGATGAAATTTGGACCATAATACTAATAGTCCCTTCTGTGTTGTGAAACCTAGCTAGAGGTTTCAAGTTTCCAACAGTCGGAGAAGCTGCAAACTCATAAGTCTTGATCGCTTTCCCACCATCAGTAAAAGAATAATTCACAGCACTTGTTGATCCATCAGCATTTACAGAGAGCCCTGTCGATCCCCCATTACCAATAAGAGTGAATGTTGATAAATTTATATTCTGGGTTGCTGTATGGTTACCAAGATTATCTGTCGTATCAGTTGTTTTATTTCCACATATCCACTGCCCGGAAGCGTCAAGCTCCATGACTTGACCTGGAGAACAAGCAACTCCATTAGGAGAATAAGTCAGATAATTTCCTGCACTGCTTGTAATTTTTTGAACACCCATTCCGACAATTTTAGCGTCAGTGATCCCAGCATCCTTGACTCGTAATGTATCCAAGTTGGTTTCAAGAGTTGATCCATCAACATTGACAGAGAAATCTGTTCCTGTAAGAGTCAGACCATCGCCACCAGTATAGGTTGTATTATCATCATTCGCACAAATCCACTGACCAGATACATTCAATTCAAGAACTTGACCAGGCGTACAAGCTGATCCATTTGGTGCATAAGTAAAATAGTTTCCAACAGAACTTGTGACTTTCTGAACTCCAACACCAACAATCTTTGCGTCTGTTATTCCAGAGTCTTTGACACGAACTTTATTAGTCACTCCATCAATTTCTAACGTAGAAGCATCAACATCAACTGCGAGATTGGCATCTCCAGTAGTCACACCTCCAGTTAAACCAGAACCTGTTGCTGTTCCTACTGAAGTAATATCACCTACTGTTGAACTCATGGCCGAAAGACAATTACCACCATCAATACAAATATCATTTCCAGATGTCACTTTCAATGCTCCACCAACAGTGACGAGAGTCCCGGCAAGTGGAGTTACTGCTGGTGCACCAAATATCCAATTTCCAGTGGCATCAATTCGACCACGTTCATTGGCCGCGGTATCAAAGCGAATAATGTTTTCATTAGCGCTTTCTTCGACTTGGATTTTGGTATCGTTATCAGCATCCGTTATGAGAGTATTGCTAGGTGGTGTTTCCCAAGTTGCCAAACCAGCAGCATCTGAAGTTAATATTTTTCCAGCACCAGGTGTGCCGCCAGTAATCTTGACTTGTCCATTCACTTCTAATTTTGCACTCGGAGCAACTTGTCCAATCCCTACATTACCAGAATTATCAATGACCATTGGGGTAGTAGCTCCAATCATGAATTGAATTCCACCGGTAGCATTTGAATCATTATCTGCTATCAATTGAACATCACCGGCTTGAGAGTTATCAGCCCCACCTGCAGCAACAGACTTACAAGTTCCATCTCCATCAAGATACTGACCAGCTGAACACTCAGTCGCTGCGTTTGTGTTATTGTCAGTGAAGGCCAGACAAGACCAATTCGTTCCATCCCAAACAAGTTGCTTGGTAGGA
>JBFEVX010000212.1:0-1907 GCA_041546685.1 Bacteriovoracaceae bacterium
GTAAAAATTCTGATTGCTTTGACTGTGTATTTCGGAGCCAGATCAAACCAGTGTTTATAGCCAGCAGGAACCGCCATAAAATCACCTTTCTGACAGAGTACGGAAACCACTTGATCACCAAGGTTGAAATAAAAAGTTCCTTCCCCATCAACAAAGTAACGAACTTCATCTTCAGCATGTGTATGCTCTGAAAGAAATTTTTGTCTGATGGCCTCAATGTTTTCAGTTTTTGGATTCACGCTGATGACATCTGCTGCTTGATAGCCATGCTTTTTCATATAAGGTCCGATCTCATGATCGTAGGCCTTGAGGATTGTTTCCTGATCATCGTCATCATTCAAAGGTGATGCCGCTTCCCAGACAGCAATGTCGATTTTGTATTTTGCAAGAAAATCTTTAATTTTTTGAAAGTCGGTGATCGTTTCACCCTTGTCCAATAAATTCAGTACTGCCATTTTCAGCTCCGCTTGGTGAAATATTGAAATAAGTAATTAAATGTCTCTAGGTGCCGCTTGGCTTCCCAAACGGAACTTCCCCAACAGGTAAGACCATGTCCTCTTATCAAGAAACCAGGAGCGTGGCGAACTGTTTTTCTCGCTCTCTCAGACAAAGTCGCAATATCCTGGGAATTGTCGAAGACAGGTATATGAAGTGTTTCCTCATGACTCGTGAAACCAGTGATCGCCTTGATCATTTCAAGTCCGGTGATGTCAATTAGATCCTTTCCAGGAAACAGATCGCAAAACCAAAGGGACTCCAACGAATGACTGTGAAGAACACAATTGGCATCTGTTTCCTCATAGGCCATCAAGTGAAGCCCGGTCTCAGCACTGCTTTTCCTTCCTGGTTTTTGCCAAAGAGGTAGAACTTCTCCTTTTTCATCAATCCCGATGAAATGCTCACGCCCGAAAACTCCCTTATCAACTCCACTTTCTGAAATCATGAGGAAGTCACCTTTGGACTTTTCAGGACGATAAGAATAATTCCCACCTGTCCCTGGATTTTCTCCACGGGCGTTCATCTGTCTAATGATTTCTACCATGAAAGCAAGATTGTCTTCATCATCTTGTGTCAGCTCATGCATCGACATTTTAAATCCTTTTTATCAAAAAGAGCCCATCACGGACAGGAAGCATGGTTGCATAAAGATCCCCTCTTCCTTTGATATAATCATTGAATTCCCTAAGGGCCAAAGTGCTGGCAGCAGGATTATGATCATCATACTTTGATCCACGAACAACTTTTCCTGACCAGAGAACATTGTCTACAACGACCATTCCATTTCCAGAAAGACGTGGAAGAATCAGATCGAGATAGTTCTTATAATTCTCTTTGTCTGCATCAATAAAAACCAGATCAAATTGTCCTGAGAGTTTTGGAATTGTTTCAAGTCCAGGGCCAATAACAGACTTAATCTTTTTTCCCCATGGAGCTCGGTCCCAGTATTCTTGGGCCAGCTTTACCGAATCAGGGTTCACATCCAAAGTGATCAGTTCACCATTTTGTGGAAGCTCTCTGGCCATAGCAAGAGCTGAGTAGCCTGTGAAAGTTCCAATTTCCAATATTCTTTTGACGCCTGCGGCACGGATCAAAAAGCCAAGAAAGCTGGCTTCCATTTCTCCCACCAACATCTGGGGCATGTCTTGTGTTTCATGGGTTTTCTCAAACAGCTCGCGATTCAATTGCGAAGGACGGGCCGAGTGATCAATACAATATTCCTCGAGAACGGGGTCAATAAACTTCATAAGTTCTCCTTAATAGCGTTAGTTTCCAACAAAGTCTTTCAAACCATACACAATTGTTTGCACGGATAGTCTATAGCTTGACGGGTGCCCATATTTTAGACAAAAAGTCATGAGTTTACGAGGTTTTGATGGGAAATAAAGCCTACAAACGCCCGAATTCAC
>JBFEVX010000014.1:0-54824 GCA_041546685.1 Bacteriovoracaceae bacterium
AACTGCGATCAGTTTGAGTTCTGTATCCATATTCCAATAACCAAGAATTTGATCTTTTGAAATTTTGGTTTCTACACCATCAACTATCAAACCAAGTTCTCCAATAAGTGGATTTCCATAGAACCTTCCTGTTGTTCCGAAGATTTCAACTTTTTTATCTTTGGATGCACAGTCAAAGCCGCCAGTAGCGTAGACATTAAAAGACAACATAAACATTAAAAGTGTGATTACTTTCATAAAATTCCCCCATCTAAACCGAATCTAATTTACGATATTTATCGTTCAAAACAGGCATTGACCATGCCATCTGTAATATTTTCAAGGGACTACCGTATCATCCCTAGGTGTACACAAACGTGTACGTACACAACTGTGAACGCTAATTTCGAAATTGAGGAATCTGTTTTTGACCAATTTCAGGTACCCGGATATTTTCCTATCCGTAGCTCGGAATCATTTCAAACCCGGGGAAATATTTCGGGCTACATTAAATTATAACTACACAAACTTTTAAAACACGGAGTAACAAAATGAAAAAAACAATCGCAATCGTGGCCCTATTGGCATCAACACTTTCTTTTGCTGGATCTACAAAAGTAATCTTTGTACGTGGTGGTTCTGCTGCTGAAGTTGAAACAAAAATGATGGAAAAAGTTCAAGACATTCAAGGTCAGTACAGAGTTAGAATCAACCACGAAGAGTGTGTTAGACCAAAAGTATACGCAGCGACTGCCCCAACTATGGCCTACAGAGGCAACGCTCAAGGTGAGTTGGAAGCTTACTGGTCAGCTGTTATCAAAGTTAGCTGTCAAAACAACGACTAATAATCGTTCACGAAATTGGTTCCCGAAATCGCCCCCTCCTAGAGGGGGCTTTCTCATTTAAGGTGCTTGGCAACTTCCATGTCATGGTGCAAAGGCCGAAGGTACATATTTTCTTATTCACATAGGAGAAACTGTAATAAAATCCTGTTTATTTCAAATAATGAAATGGCAGGAGTTTGTGATGAAGATTGCTTTCGTATTTAACTTAAAAAGATCAGATAGAATTGAAGAAGCTGAGTTCGATACGGAAGATGTGGTTGAAGCCATTGCGGATGCTCTTGCAAGGAAAGGTGATGAAGTCGTTAAAATTGAAATGACCAAAGACGGAAGTTGGATTGATAGTTTAAAATTGGCTAAACCTGATTTAGTTTTCAATACAGCCGAAGGGTTCGTTGGAATCGGTCGTGAAGCTTATGCTCCAACTGTATTTGAGCAGTTAAATCTTTCTTATGTTGGGTCAGGTCCATATGCGTGCTTTATTACCTTGGATAAATTTTTGACCAAGAAAGTAGTTGAGACCAAGGGAGTCCAGACTCCTGACTCTTTTTTTGTCACCAATGATAATGAAATTGATACGATTGCCAATGAGCTTTTGTATCCTGTCTTTGTCAAACCTAATTTTGAAGGTTCTAGTAAGGGGATTACAGTTCGATCCCATTGCAAAAATAAAGAAGACTTCATTTCTTATGCTAAAGAATCAGTGAAACTCTTCCCCGAAGGATTGTTGGTCGAACGATTCATCGAAGGAAAAGACATCACCGTTCCATTCGTAGAAGGTCTTGGGAGAAATGGTGGAGTATTGGAGCCAGTAGAATATACTGGAACTTCAATAGGGGATTTGGTCATTTATGATTATGAGATGAAAAATTCTGATGATTCTAATGTTGATGTTCTTTGTCCTGCCAATATCAATGATGAAGTGAGGGAGAACGTCTTCAAACAAATGCAGATGGTGGTTGAATCACTCGGTATCGTAGATATGTGCCGAGCAGACTTTAGAGTAACTCCATCCGGTGAAGTTTATTTTATTGAAGTTAATGCCCTTCCTAGTCTTCAGCCTGGAGCAGGACTTTTCAGTGCCAGTGAGAAAGAAAACCTAAACTATGAAGAAACTATTCAACGGATTCTTGATAGTGCCAAGAAAAGAAATAACAAATCGTCTAAGAGTGTTATCAAATCCAGAAGAGTTAAAGTCAGAAAACCAAATCTTGCACTTGTTTATAATGTGAAGAAGAAAAAAATTGGTGAAGATGGTTATGAAGAAGAAGCCGAGTTTGATTCACCTCAAACAATTGAGGCCATTGCCAACGGAATAAGGGCGAATGGGTATAATCCCATTCTTATTGAAGCAGACAGGGACTTGGCCAAAAACCTTCTCTCCAACGATATTGAAGTTGTCTTTAACATTGCTGAAGGAATGAATAAACAATCGCGAGAGGCACAAGTCCCAGCTCTCTGTGACCTTTTAGGGATAGAACATACTGGTTCTGATGCTGCATGTTTGTCGATTACATTAAATAAGGCATTGTCGACTAAGTTGGTTTTGACTGAAGGTCTTGATGCTCCTAAATCAACCATCTTTCACAGTAGACGGAAAAAATACTCACATAACATGAGTTACCCGGTCATTATTAAACCGAACTTGGAGGGAACTTCAAAAGGTATTTATGATCGCTCAATTGTGCATAATGAAGGAGAGCTGATTGAGCGTATGGATGAGCTTTTTGGAAAATTCAAAGGACCTTTGATGATTGAAGAGTTCATTGTTGGGAGAGAATTTACTGTAGGACTTATTGGTGAGAGCACTCCACAGATACTTGGTATTTCCGAGATCGTTTTTAAAAATGATAATGAAGGGAAAGCGATCTATTCATTTGAAGCTAAATCCATAGATGAGAGTCCAATTGATAACCGTGTTTTTAAAATATCGAGTCCACCAGATATTAGCAAACAATTAGAAAAAAAGATTTCCACTATTTCCAAAAAGATTTTCTACATTACAGGTTGTCGCGACGTCGCCAGAATTGATTATCGAATCACTAAAGATGAAAGAATCTACTTCATTGAAGTAAACCCATTGCCTGGACTTTCTCCTGGGTATAGCGACCTAACTATTCTGTCTGAAATGAATGGTATTTCTTATAATGATTTGATTGGTAGAATTGCAGCTCCGGCGATCAAAAGATGGCGAAAAGGAATTCAATAGGTTTTATATGAAAAGATGCAGTATTCGAGATCTTGGTATAAAGATCGGGAAATTTCCAATAGGAAAATTCAATAACATCACAGATGTTAGAGGAGTCAAAGTTGGACATGTGACCTTGAACGAAGGTGATGATACTCGAACTGGTGTTACCGTGATTATGCCCAATGACAAGATCTTTAACCATAAACTTATAGCCAATAGCTTTATTCTCAATGGAGCAGGTGAAGTATCCGGTTTGATTCAAATCAACGAGTGGGGACTTCTTGAAACTCCTATTGCTCTGACGAATACCATGTCATTAGGTAGAGTGACTAATGGACTTTCCAAGTGGATGAGTAAAAAATATGAAAAAATCTGGAATTTTAGAGATGTTATCATTCCAGTTGTTGGAGAATGCGATGATAGTTTTCTCAATAACACCAACGCTTTCAAGGTAAGGTCAGAACACGTTGTTCAGGCAATAAAAACAGCCGAATCCGGGAATTTTCCACAAGGTAGTGTCGGTGCCGGAACTGGAATGATCTGCTGTGACTTCAAGGCAGGAATTGGCTCGGCCAGCAGGATGGTTAGAATTGAAAATATTGATTACACCATTGGAGTTCTTGTTTTGAGCAATTTCGGTGAAATGGAAGATTTACGTGTCGATGGATATCCAATAGGACGAACTCTTGCCAAACATCAGGGTGATTATCGCCGTCGAGTTGATAATTACGGCTCTATTATTTGTGTCATTGCAACAGATATTCCTGCATCACCTCATCAAATACAAAAAATTTGTAAAAGAGGTGCATTAGGTATTGGGAGGGCGGGCTCATATGCAGCTCATGGCAGTGGGGAAATTATACTGGGGTTTTCTACAGGAAATGTCATTAACCATGAAAACAAAAAACCACATTATAAACTCAGTGTAATTCTAGATAATCATCTCAATCAGGCCTATTCTGCCTGTATCGAGGCAGTAGAGGAAGCAATCTTGAACTCTATGACTTTTAGTGATGATATGAATGGTATTGAGGGGAGCTATGTCCCCGGTGTGGATCTTGAACTTCTAAAAAAATGTTACGATCAATATAAGAAGAGTGAGGAGAAACTCTGAAAGGAGCTTCTCCGTTCCTAAAATTCTGGAGCGATATAAACTTCGATATCTGGATTATATTCGTCCTTAAGGATGGCCCTGATGGCCTCGAGTGTCCCGGTAGTTGAAGAAGGACATGTTCCACAAGCACCTTGATATTTAACCAAGAGAACATTGTTTTCATATTTTACTGTTTGAATGTCCCCTCCATCACCTTGAAGGCCCGGACGGATGGTTTTATCAAGAACTGCCTCGATGTCTTTTAGATCTTGAGGAAGGTTTCTTCTTCTTTCCTCTTCTGGATCAGGATCAAAGTAGTCCGCATCGTGTTCAGGCATCATCCTTTTTATGACGTCTACTATCTGGTCTTCTACTTCAGACCAGTCTTGATAACTGAATTTTGAAACAGTGATGATATTTTCAAATATGTGAAGCTGATCAACACCACGAACAGTAAAGAGTTCGCGTGCCAACTTGTTTTCACCGCACTCAGTTGGAGAACGATATGTAGAGTTACCTGAGTTCTTAACAGGAACATTGACGATAAACTTCAAAGCATTTGGGTTTGGAGTCATGTCTACGTATACATCAATAGGAGGGAGTCCCGCCGATCCTGTATCAGTCGTTTCTAAAGTTTGTTCCATGTCTTTCTTCTCTTCAGTCATATCTGTATTCTTACTAAAAAAATTCTTTAACTTTTCTAATACCATCTATCAATCTATCCACTTCTTCTTTGGTGTTATAGAAACAGAAACTCGCTCTGGCGGTTGCAGGTATATTGAATCTGACCATGAGAGGTTGGGTACAGTGATGACCTGTTCTGATGGCGATTCCCTGTTTGTCGAGCAATGTTCCTATATCATGAGGGTGCGCTTCATCCATGACGAATGAAATCACAGCTGATTTATTGGCAGAAGTACCAATGATTTTCAATCCCTCGATTTCTTTGATTTTGTTTGTAGCATACTCAAGAAGTTCGTGCTCCATGGATGCAATCTTTTCAAGTCCAATTTTTTCAATGTACTCGATAGCATCTTTTAGAGCGATGACACCTGCGATATGAGGTGTTCCAGCTTCAAATTTGTGAGGAAGGTCGTTGTAAGTGGTCTTTTCAATGGTAACCACATCGATCATATCGCCGCCACCTTGGTAAGGAGGCATGCTTTCCAATAATTCTTTTTTACCCCAAAGAACTCCAACACCAGTTGGGCCAAACATTTTATGGGCCGAAAAGGCGAGGAAGTCACATCCTAGATCCTGAACATCAACTTTAAGGTGAGCGATACTTTGAGCGGCATCAACAGTGAATTTTGCACCAACTTTATGTGCCAGTTCGATCATCTCTTTGATAGGGTTAATTGTTCCAAGACTGTTGGAGACATGGGCCGTGGAAACCATTTTCACTTTAGGAGTGAGTAGTTTCTTATATCCTTCCATATCGATTTCACCAGCATCATTGACTGGGATTTCCTTTACTTTAGCACCTGTTCTCTCTGCAATCATCTGCCAAGGGACGATATTACTATGGTGTTCCATCGTAGAGATCAAAATCTCATCACCAGGTTTAAACTCACTTCTTCCAAAGCATTCAGCAACCAGATTCAGTGACTCGGTTGTTCCTTTAGTGAAAATGACTGTTTCAACTTCAGGGGAATTGATAAAGCTGGCTACTTTGTTTCTGGTTTCTTCAAACTTTCTGGTTCCTTGTTCACTCAGGAAGTGAACTCCTCGATGAATATTTGAAGCTTCATTGGCATAATGATTGTCGATGGCATCGATGACTGTTTGGCATTTTAATGTCGAAGCTGCATTGTCGAGATAGACAAGAGGCTTGTTGTTCACTTCACGGTGAAGCTCTGGGAAGTCCTTTCTGATCTGATCAATGCTCATCTCAGTTCTCCCTTCTAACTTTCTCAAAGTGATCTTCAAGAAAATCTGCTAGCCAGGATTTGGTTATATCATCAGAAACCTTCATCAAAGCGTCTTCAGAAAAAGCAGCCATCAACATTTCATAGGCATCTTGCTTAGGGATACCTCTAGTCTGTAGATAAAAAAGCTCCTCTTCGTTCAGCTGCCCAATCGTTGCCCCGTGAGCACATTTGACGTCGTCAGCATACACTTCAAGTTGTGGTCTGGTGTCAATTCTTGCCTCTTTCGAAAGAAGCAGGTTTTTGTTCAACTGATTGGCATCAACTTGTTGGGCATCTCTGTGGATAAAGACTTTTCCTGTGAAAATTCCACGGGAGTTGTCGGCCAGAATGCCTTTAAACAGCTGTCCACTAGTTGTGTGAGAAGCGTTGTGATGAATCTCTGTGAAATTATCAGACTTGTTATCTTCTCTGATGGCAAAGAGTCCATTTACTTCAGCGTGAGATCCTGATTCAACCAAGTTGGTTTTTACATGATTTCGAACTAGACCGCCCCCAAGGCAGAGAGTGAAGCTTTGGAAGTTGGAGTCTTTTTTGAGTTCAGCGGAAACTTTCCCTACATGTGTGGAGTCAGTATTGTTCATTCCCACTTTGACATGTTCAATATTAGCACTGTCATTCAATTTGAATGTTGTGTAGGAGTAGTCAGTGTTATTCCCGTTTCCTACATGCACTTCAATAAGAGTCCCTTTTGAAAATTTACCAGCTTCAAAGTGAACTCTTGCTACAATAGTTGATTCGGTATTACCTTCATTCAAATGAATAATTTGAATCGGCCTTTCCAATACTTCGTTGTCTCTCAAGGTAAAGGTATGAGTCCCTTCTGTTAAGAGCAATGATAAGTTGTCAAAGACATCATCAGTATCAACTAAAAGGTCCTCAAATTTTGAGTTACCGTCAGTGACATACTGATAATGAATTTTATCTGAATAGTTGGACAGTTCTTTTTCGAAATTCCCGTTCACAAAAACCATCAAATCGGCATTTTTAAGAATCAGATCTTCTGTAAGATCAAAATTTTCAGGTCTTTGATTCAATTGAAAATTCGTTGGTAGTCTCTTTTCTACTCTGGAATATTTCCATGTATCGAGCTTCTTATGGGGGAGACCCAATGTTTTGAAATTTGAAAGTGCTTGATCTTTGGCCGACTTTAAATAAGTCGTTTGACCAATCAATCGGCCCGCTTGATCAAGGTATTGGGAGGATAAATCACTTGTTGTCATCACGTCTATCTATCCTTTACTGGGCCTTTCCGCCGGCTTCAGAGATTAGCCAGTCATAACCTTTTTTCTCTAGTTCCAATGCCAGCTCTTTTCCTCCGGATTTAATGATTTTTCCATCATAAAGAACGTGAACAAAGTCTGGAACAATATAGTCGAGAAGCCTCTGGTAGTGAGTAACCAAAAGTGTGGCATTTCTTTTTGTCTTGAGTGCATTAACACCCTTGGCAACAATTTTAAGAGCATCAATATCTAGACCTGAATCTGTTTCATCCAACAATGAAAGTTTTGGATTCAATACGGCCATTTGAAGAATTTCATTCTTTTTCTTTTCACCACCAGAAAAACCTGTGTTGACTGGTCTATCAAGAAAAGAGGAATCCATTTCAAGAAGTTCAAGTTTAGGTCTAAGGAATTCTCTGAATTCAGCTTCAGGCATTTCTCCCACACCGTTGGCCTTGCATACAGCATTGAATGCTTCATGGAGGAAGTTGAAATTTGTTACACCAGGAATCTCTACTGGGTATTGAAATCCAAGAAAGATTCCAGATGTAGCTCTTTCGTCAGCTTCTAATTCGAGAAGGTCTGTGTCTTTATTGTTTTTGTTGTATGAAATCGTTCCTTCTGTAACCTCAAATGCTGGATGACCGGCAATGACTTTTGAAAGTGTACTTTTTCCAGAACCGTTAGGTCCCATAATGGCGTGGACTTCACCGGCCTTGATTTCAAGGTTGATCCCTTTTAGGATTTCTTTTTCTTCAACTCGTGCATGTAGATTTTCAATCTTGATCATATTTCACCTAACCAATGCTGTTTTCCAGCTTCATTTCCAATAGTTTTACTGCTTCAACCGAAAACTCAAGAGGTAGTTCCTTGAAGACAGAAGCACAGAATCCATTAACGATCAAAGAGATACACTTTTCCATGTCCATTCCTCGGGACTGGAGATAGAAAAGTTGGTCTTCACTGATCTTTGTTGTGGAGGCCTCATGTTCGATTGTTGCAGTATTGTTTTTCACTTCCATGACCGGGAAAGTGTTTGCTGAACACTTGTCACCAACGAGCATGGAGTCACATTGTGAGTAGTTTCTTGCACCTGTAGCAGATGGCATGACTTTGACCAATCCACGATAGTTGTTCTCAGATCTTTCTGCTGAAATCCCTTTTGAGATGATGGTGGACTTGGTGTTTTTACCGATGTGAATCATTTTGGTTCCGGTATCAGCTTGCATTAGGTGGTTGGTCAATGCCACCGAGTAGAATGCTCCCTGAGAATTGTCTCCAATCAGATTACAACTTGGATACTTCCATGTAATGGCCGACCCTGCTTCAACCTGGGTCCAGCTGATGAACGAGTTTTTGCCAAGGCAATTTCCTCGTTTTGTAACAAAATTATAGATACCACCTTTTCCTTCTTTGTCTCCAGCATACCAGTTCTGGACAGTGGAATATTTGATGGTGGCATTATCAAGTGCGACAAGTTCAACGATGGCAGCATGCAACTGGTTCTCATCTCTTTGAGGGGCAGTACAACCTTCGAGGTAGTTTACGTAGGAACCTTCATCTGCAATGACCAGAGTCCTCTCGAATTGTCCGGTCTCTTTGGCGTTGATTCTAAAATAGGTCGATAGATCCATCGGACAGGTCACACCTTTAGGGATGTAGACAAATGATCCATCGGAGAAGACAGCACAGTTGAGGGCAGCATAGAAATTGTCCGTGTGGGGGACAACACTACCTAGATATTTTCTGACTAGATCTGGGTGTTCCTTGATCGCTTCACTGATCGAGCAAAAAATTACACCAACTTTTTCCAAGTCTTCTCTATAGGTTGTTGCAACTGAAACTGAGTCAAAGACAGCGTCGACAGCGACTCCGGAAATTCGCTTTTGTTCTTGAAGAGGAATTCCAAGCTTTTCAAATGTTGCTAGAAGCTCTGGATCGACTTCATCTAGAGATCCCAACTCTTCTTTCTTTTTTGGAGCTGAATAATAATAGAGATCCTCAAAATCAATTTCAGGAATATCAAGCTTTGCCCAGTCTGGGTGTTTGAGTGTTTTCCAATGACGGAAGGCCTTGAGCCTGTAATCAAGCATCCATTCAGGTTCTTCTTTCTTTTTAGATATCAAACGGACGATATCTTCATTGAGTCCTTTCGGGAATTCCTCAGTCTCGATATCGGTGTAGAAACCATATTTGTATTCGCCTTGAAGCTGGTCTTCAGTACTCATGCTTCAACCTCTTTTTTTACTGCATCAACGAGAAGTCTCGGGGCCAGGGGACTGGTTCCAAGAAGTAGTTCTTCAAGCGTCAGCTCTTTTAAAAAATCTGTAAGTATTCGATTGAGTTGTTCAACTGGATGGATGATGTTGCAAAGATTGTAATTTTCGCAGAGTCCTTTCTCTGTTTCACAGACGCGACCGACTTTTCTACCTTCGATCAGTGAAACTAGTTCCATGTAGGTGATGTCTCGCAAGGACTTGTTAAGGGAGTAACCACCTTTGATTCCTTTAACGGAATTTAAAATACCAGCGGTATTCATCTTTTGCATAACTTTGGCAGTGGTGTCGAAGGGAGTTTTGAAGTTCTCACAAATTTCCCTAGCACTGGTGAGGTCATCCTCATTTTTGGTGGCAATAAACTTGAGTGCCATCAGTGCGTACTCGACTCTCTTGTTAATCTTAAGCATGGCAGAATCGTCTCTCAACTTGTAAATTTAGTAATTTAGAGGCTCTTTTACACCTAAATGGGTTAAAAAGTCACCTATTTAAAGAGACTATAGCATAAAATACGGTAAAAAAACCCGTATTTTAGAAATGTCTTCGACGATGAAGGTAATTGACTGAAATCAGGCGGCTTGAGCGCCCTCTTGAAAGTTAGACTTTGTATAGGCGTGGTAAATAAAATCCAATGTTTTATCATTGAACTCGATGATCAATCCGAAAACGACCCACTCAAGCCACTTTTCTTGAGACGCTTTTGGGTACATTTCCTTGGCCTGAGCGAGCATGCTGTTGAAAACGTCTTCAGGATTTTCACAAGGGAAGTGAGTCTCGATTCTTTGAAAAACAAATTGCTTGAAAGTTGATTCATTCATGGTTTTATCCGGGCTTGTGTTCATGTAAGCTGTTAATTCATCGGTATGTTCCGGGAATAATTTTAGCATACCTAAGTGGTGGAACCTATGTGGGAAGTTGGTCGACTAAAAGACTCAAGCGTTGCCTCAGAAATTGAACGAGTTCTGTTGAAATCAGGTCTGGCAGGCAAAGTAGTCTATCTTCCAGAAGAGCAAACATATGTTGTCGTGGCCACCAGTGAAGAACATCTCGAACAAGTCTTAAATGTCTACAGAGTACATTTAGGTCTGGCCAAGCCGATAGAGATTCCCAAAGAGTGGGAGACTATCAGGCGAGTCAAATCAACTCCTTTGGCCATGGCCTTGATTGGTCTTTCAGTATGTGTTTTCATCCTCAAATTTATCAATGAAGAAGGTGTTTTAACTGCACTTCTCATGAGTGTTACACACTCTGATCTTTTCAGTGAGATCAAAACAGGTGAGTTCTGGCGCTTGTTCACTCCAATGTTTTTGCATTTTGGATTTCTTCATATTGTTTTCAATTGTATGTGGGTCAAAGACCTTGGAAAACTTTGTGAAACCCAGATGGGCGTCTTCAAGTTTGGGTTGATGGTCTTTGGAGCAGGCTTGATTTCTAATATCGGTCAGTATCTGATCACAGGACCACTCTTTGGAGGACTGAGTGGAGTTGTTTATTCTCTATTGGGTTACCTTTGGATTTATCGAGCCGTTCACCCCGAAAAAGAGGCCTTTGTTCTTCCAAAACGAGATATCTACTGGATGATTGGCTGGTTCGTTCTCTGCATGACTGGGGTGTTTGGAGCAATTGCCAATACAGCTCATGGAATAGGTCTGAGTTGTGGAATGTTGATTGGTCTTTTTCCTCTTAACAAAGACAAGGTTCTTACAACCATCAAATACTTCTTTCTAGCGATAGCATTTTCGGCCTTTGCTATGGTGATCGATGTGATTCTCAGAAAGGGGGTTGCCTATTTCATGATCCATGGTATTTTGCCCCCCGAGGTGAAATTATGAAATTGGATATCAGTCTGATTCCTGAAAAGACAGACAAACAACTAAGAACACTTAGAAACAATCTTAACAACAGAATAACTTCCTTTGAATCTGGAAAGGTTTCTGAGCTCAAACCAAGCCATCCGTTGTTTGGACTTGAGCACGAGGAATGTATCGAAGTCAGAGATCTGATTTTGAAGGAAATGAAAAAGCGAAGAAGTGCCTGATTCCATATTGGGCCGCTCAAAAAATGGGCGTCAAAACTTTTGACAAACCCTCTTATCCTCCTGAAATTTGGTTTTGAAGAAACTTTCTTTAGGTGCAGATGTCGCATCCCTTTACACTTTGAAAAAGACATTTATTCCGAGTTAATTGCTCAAGAATAAGGGTTTTAAATCCGATAAGTTGTAGAAGTTAGTGTAGAAAAGGTTGTGTACTTTGACCCAGTTGAAAGGATTTAAGATCAATTCATTGATCTCATTCATTCTCACCACTCTATTCATGTTCATCATGTTAACGGCACAAGTACACGCTGGCGAAGGCGATTATCAGCTGATTGGCTCTGCCTCAAAAGGGAAACGCGACTTTGGAATATATTATTCTGCAAAGAGCGGAGAGTTCCTCTATAAACAAGTCAAAAGACCAGGAAACAATTCACCTAAATTCAATTTTCCAGTAAAGCTTTCTTACCGAGACCAGAGTCTGGGAAGACCTCAAGGTTACAAACTTTCTGAGAATAAGAGATATCCTGCCCATACACTTGTTCAATTTGACGCCTCTTACAGAAATGTATTGAAAGATCTCGATGATCACAACATCCACCTTGGACAAGAACTTGTCGCGGCCCAAAGAACAGCACTCAGACAAAAAATGAACAAGTTTATCAAAGTCAAATCCAGAAGAGTGGATGGTCGTCAAAGAAATGCTTATTTTAATTTCGATACTGGTGAAGTGATTTATCAAGAAATCAAGACTGAAGACGGTCGGGAATATATTACGAAAGAAAAGTTTTTTGATCTAAACAATCAACAAGATTGGGCCGAGGCCAGAAAATATTTGAGAGAGAGAGGACTTCTTTGGGAAAGAACCACAGATGGTATGAGAGCGATGCTGATTGGTCCTTGTGGCGAAAACAGACAAGGCATCGATCTTGGCATCAATTTTACAGACTTTGACAGTATTACTGATGCCCTTTTTGAAAAATATCTAGAAAGCGCACTCTCTAAAGAGATCGTTCCAACAGATAGTAGAGAAGCCATCATGAAAGTGAGCATTCTCGATAAGGAATATCAAGTTAAAGCGACATTGGGACCTAATGGAAAAATCACTGGTCTGGTGTTTTTGAACCCATCTCTTGCTCGCCAGAATGGACTTTCTATCGAAGAAGAAACTGATTCCAGAGGTGAAAAGCATTTTCATATCAAGGCCAACGATCCTTCGGACAATGAAAGAAAAACTTTCATAGCTCTGACAAGTGGGAGTCTGAGAAGTACGGCCAATGGACCTATGATTCATTTGCGCGCCAGTGTTCGTGGAAAGCAAGATGGAAGTTTTAGCTATAATGGTTTTGAAACATCAATTTACGAACTCTATTTCAACAATGACATGAGTGGAATTAGAGGAGCTGGTCAACGAGTAAGGCTAACTGGTGAAGATCGAGATAGCTATGACATCACTCATGAGACAGGTGGATCAGGCGGATTTTTTAATTTTATTTTCAGCAATTTCATGAGCACTTCAAGTCAATCTAGTGAAGTCAGAAAGAAAATTGCAGAAGAAGCAGGAAAAGCAATCCTCTCAAATGATAGTTTCAAAAGTCTAACCAACCAGACAGAGATCAACGCAATGGCAGCTAAGATCACTGAAAATGTCAGACTTAGAACAAATAACTATAATGCATCCCTTGGAAAGGTGGAGGCCGTAGCTGCTGAAGAAGCCTATGGAACATTTGGTTCACTTCTTCTAAGAAGAACACTTTCAAATCTTCTTCCTGAAGAAAAAAGAAGTGACCTCGATGGTGTCATGAATGCGACTATGGCAGAGTTCAAAAAATGTATGCGAAGTGCTTCAGATAGGAGAAGCCGTGACGGTGTCACCAAATGCATGAATGTCTTTGAAAAAGAAGCTCCTGTTGATGTCGGTCGTGCCGTTTTGGATCTCAAGCTAAAACAAGCCGGAATGGATCCTTATAGCGAAATCTACATAAGAGAATACAACAAATGTATCAAGGAAAACTATGATCCGTTGATCAAGAATGCTGGTGAAAATGAACTTGTTGATGGAGAGTCTGCGGTCAAAGGTTGTGTATTCCAGACAATCCTTATTACTGTCGACCAAGGAATTGGGCCTGAACTTGATAAAAGAGTTGCAGAAATTGGCGCGGAAAACGGTGGAACACCAATCAGATTGTCAGCAGATAGAAAAAGAGCCGCTTTGCAGACGGCTTCAAGCTGTTTCAAAAGAAAGGGTTTGATGGCACAGGGTAGTTACCAGTTGAATTTTGATTACAAATATCTTTCAAATATGGATGCAACCAAATACGAGCACGATCTTAGTGATTGTCTCGATGAAGTGACTCTCAATGTTGGTCGTGTGGTGGCACAGGTCAAGATACAAGCAGAAGTAGGTGGTGTTTTAAAACCGGAAGAAGGCCAAGACCCGATGCCTGATTTGGATCTTGTTGTAGAAGAAATTGCCAACCATGCTGTCCTTAACGGTTATGAAACATGTGTAAGACAACAAAGACAAATTATTAAAAAGGCCAAAATTGCTTATCAGTCTGAAAAAGAACAGCTAGTCAATGCCGCGATCAACCCGAACAATGTTCCGAGGCCGACGACTTATGTTCCAACATTCGATCCTCTTCTATGTACAGAATTGATCACATCAATGAGTGTTCAAAAAGCTTCTAATGAAATGATCAAACAAAAACTTGGTGCTGAGAAATGGAAACAATTGGTTGAAGATGCAGACCAAATTCCTGATTTCATGGCATGTTTTGCCAATCATCAAAGAGATGTCAGAAGAAATTTTGAAACTCAATTTGCAGCAAGACCGTACTACATGTCTCTTCCAATTGACCAAAGGGAAACAGAGAAGAAAAAGTTTGAAGAGAAAAGAGCTGCTGACTCAGAAAAAAGAAATGCTGCCTGTTTGAAAGAAACAATCTCATGGGCAAGCTTCCATCTTGCCAAAGATATGCTCGGTACTGCCATTGCTGAAATGAAAGATGACTTTGGTGAAATCTCTTTGAGCCCTGAAAATCTTGAATTGTTTGCGGGTAAAATTCAAAGCTGTTTTAACAAGGAGCTTCAAAAATATAACACTGTGGCCACCGTCGGTGATTCTATCGAGCCTATCACCAACACATGTGCAATGAAGCTTATCAAGGACGACAAAGATTTCGAGAAGTTTGTTCTTAAGCCTGTCATGAAGTTGACTCTCGAAGATAGTGGATTGAAAGGTGAAGAAAATGAGAAATATGCTGATGTACTGATCAAAGATTTAAGAGACTTTTTGAATGAAGAAAGAGTTCATACTCTCGATCAATTTAAAGAAGCTACGAAAAAATACAAGACCAGAGGAACTGTGAAAGTTGTAGGTATGGTCATAGATGATAAAATCAACGACCAGCTTCAAGGAAACTCTGAAGAAGAAATTGCAAAAATCAAAGCTGAATTGAAACCTCAACTTGATAAGCTCATTTCTGAAGGTGAAGGAAGTCTCAGGTTCAAACTTGAAAAAGCTGCAACAAGTGAAGATCCTGACGCCAGTAAAAAAGTTATTGCAGGCTTCACTATTGATGCCACAAGACTGATTGCAGGACGTGTTCTTGAAGTTGAAAAAGACAAACTGATTGCAGACGAGACCCTCCCTGCTTCATTAGGAGATGATTTTGTAACACATACAAAATCCAAGCTTGATCAGTGTGTAAATGCTATCGATAGAAGTCAACATGATAAAGTTGAGGCAAAACTAAAAACATGTACTCAAGATCTAAAAATGCACGGGACAACATGGGTTGTCGGTAGAACTCTTGATAAAGAACTGAGTGACCCAAGTATCACTTCAGAACTGACTCCTGGTGAAATTGCACAAGTTAAAGCATCCATCATGGACCAAAATTTTAAGAATCGTGTCAGAGAAATTTCTAGAATAGAAGATGCTGGTCAGTCTGCACTTCAGTTGAAACTTCTTATCAGTGACCTGACAACAAATGCCACCAAAAAGATTGCTGGAGCCCTTGTTCCGAAATCTATTAGCAAAGCATTGAAGCTTGATGCTGGATCTCCAAATGAAGTAAAGGTCCTTAGTCGAAGAATCATTGGCCAATCAACAGGTTCTCTCAATAGCTGTATGAATAAAGCAAATGCAGACAACAAAAAAGTCATTGCAGGAGATGATTCGATCAAGCTTCCAAATGGACAGCCATTTGACTTTAAAAAGGCAAGTGCAGCTTGTGTGAATCTTATGAGAAAACTTGCGTCACAAGAAGTTTTAAGGCATGAACTGAACAGCACAATGGATATGATTGATCTGGTTTCACAGGCCAGAGCAGACCTGGTTAAAGGTCAGATCTCCGAGTTTGAAACATGTGCAGCTGGTATTAATAGTTACAAAGAACATTCAGACTACTCTGCTGAGCTTGAGGCGTGCCTTTCAATCAGCGCACTCGATTTCGCAGAAAAAGCTGTCATGAGGGCACGAGAAGTTGGAAGTGATATGTTGAGACCAAAGACAATCACTATGGTTTCTTACAACAAGTGTATCAATGACATCATAAAATCTGAGGGGAACAAACAGCTTCAACGTTTTGATGCCAACAGCACAGCTGTAAAAGGGTTGATCCTTAGATCAGACTCAATCAGTGTCAATAAATACATCAAGGAAGCTGCACTTCTTTCTTCAAAACTGAAAGATCAAACTGGTAAAGACCTCGATAGGATCACTGTAAATTGGACCAGTGAAAGAATGAAGAAGTGTTTCTTTGACAGTCTGGCCGGAAACCTTCTTGATGAATTCAAAGAAGGTATGTTCAACAGTCCGAAGTATTTCCTTGAGCAGAGAGACAAGGATAATATTACTTTGTTAGTTGATGGGTTCAAAGACATCATGACCATGCCTGGACCGGATAACGGCAACATCAGACTTGCGACAGGTGGAGATAGTAGTAATTCCGGTAATAATACTGGTGGATCTGGAGAGCCAGTTGTTACACCGAAGAAAACAGTCATCGAAGATGTAAGAGACTTTCTTCCAACAATTGTTGAATACATCCAGTTGGTTGGAAATTACGATTCTAATCGCGCAAATCAGAATTTGAAACTTTTAATGGCCAGAATCAAGGATAAAGTACGCGCCAATGGTGGAGTTCTGGATATGGATCAGGTGATTGATTTGGCAATGGAGTCAGAGTTAATGGATGACATCATCAAGGCCGTTGTCTCTAAAGAAGTAAAAGTCACATCTGAGAAAGCTTTGAGAGGATTCATCACCAATGCCGCCCAAAGAAGAAGAATCTCAAACCAGTTGGCCAGTAGACGAATGATTGATCACATTTTCAGAAGTTCCGACCCAAAGGCCAAAAAGATTCTGGATATGATCAAGAAGGATTACATCAAAAAGCTGATTAAGGGTGAGATTGATGCTTCTGAAGGCATCCCAAAATCAATTATGGATAAGGTCAAGATTCACCTAGCGTCTGATACAAGGGTAGGTGGTTTTGCTGAGACAATTTTAGCGCCAATAGCACAAGAGGGTCTTGATGAGGCCGAAGATGGTTGGGGAGCAGGCTTTGGTATGTTGATTGGACGAGTAAACAGCAGTGATTTCAATTGGAGTACCCTCAGAAATAGAACTGGAGGAAAGAAAGTCATCAATAAATTCAGTACTGATATCCTGAAGCCATTGTTGACCGATAACCTCTCGGACTCTCAACTCAAGAAGCGTGAAGCAGAGTTGAAAGAACTGATATCTGATACCGTCAAGGACAACGGGGAAGACTACAACCCGTTCTGGTAAGAAACCACGAATCTGCTATCATATCCATATGAAAGCATTTCTTCTTTTATTTCTATTTCTTCCATTGCATGCACAAGATGAAATTCTTGAAGAAACTCCTGTCGAAAAGAAAAAAGTTGTTCCTTCTGAAGAATTTTCTGAAAAACAACAGCAATGGCGAATAAGTTGGAAATATCGTAGAGGGGCAAATCTCATTTACGACTGTAGAAAAAGACACTTCGCTTGTGTAAATAATGAAAATTTTGAAGAGTGCAAGGAGGCCCGAAATGAGAGCTTTCGTCTGAATAGATCAGTCCTTTCATGTGCCCCATTAAAAACTTTTGAAGACATTGGTACATGTGAGAATCAACAGAAACAGCTGGTTGAGAATGCACCTTCAAAGAAATTCTGTGTGAATCATCGAAAAAAGATTATTGATTAACCTAGTTTTTTGAACATCAAAAGATGTGGACCGATTCCAGGGATATCGAATTCCTCACCAACTTTTTCAAATCCAACTTTCTGATAGAATCCAATTGCCGAAACACGGGCGTTACACCAGATGAGATGGCAGAAATTTTGTTTGATGATGGGAAATGCCATTTTCAATAGTTCTGTTGAAAGTCCTTTGTGTTGGTACTCTGGAAGAGTTGCCATTCCTCTCAAGCGAAACTGAAAAGGTTCTTCAAGATCAGGGTGTTTTTCAAAGTAGAATGAAGCAACACTTACAAGTTTGTTGTCCATGAATGCGCCCAGGTGAAATGTCTGGTCTTCTTCGTCTCCGTCAAACTTACACTTTTCGATTGGACTATCAGGTCTGAGCATTTGCTGTCTGATAGGATAAGTGTCGATGGCGTTGATTCTGAGTACTTTCAAATGAGATCCCTTGAATGCAATGATGGATTTTTTATAGGGGATAGGCTCCCATTTGTCATTAGGAAAGCTTAGGCTAGTAAGTTCTGGAAATCCTGATTAAATTTTCCATACTGATCTTTGATAGAGTCGATGAGAAGACTTCGAGAATAGTGTCATTAATACCTGAATCCGGACCCTTCCAGTCTGCCTTTGTGAAAAAGAGACATTTTCCTTTGTAGTCGTAGATATTGATGGTTCCCTTCAAGTCTTTCAAAAATCCTTTATCAAACATGAAAGGATAACTGCCTGGAGATTTGATACGAGGGATGATGAAATCGAGAATCATATCAAATGGAAGAAGTGCAGATGCTAAATGAAATCGAATTCGCTGCTTCTTTTCGTCATAAGTACTTTTTTTAACGAAATCTAAATGATTTTGATAACTTTCATAGTGAGAGAGCTTTCTTAGAGCAAAGCGGCAAGACTTTGGGTGAAGTCCTACTATGCGAAAGGTCAAACTCTGTAATTCCCGATTATTTTCTTTAAAACTCTCTACATCTGAATTGGCGTAAACATCTCCATTTCGCACGGCGCGTACTACGCTTGGTTTGAGTCCAAGTTTCAAGAGCTGGTCTGCACGCGCCGTTAGAAGCACAGAGCTAAACAGATAAACAACTAATATTAATGGGATTTTAAACTTCGTTTTATGCAGCATGCCTTTTCACGTACAATGCGCGTCCTTTAACCTGAAAATTGTCGCATGTATTATCTACCACATAAATCAGCTCCAAGGGAAATGAACACATGGCCATTCAGCAGGTAAAAAGACGAGGAAAAACCAAAGATGCCGAGATCGAAAGTAAGGATCAGAGATGGCATTGTCGTAACCGAATCACTCTGGTTTTTGGCTCGAATCACACTGAAGAACTAGAAACTTATATATATGGCGACCAATCCCTTGAGTTTAAAACAGTAAAATTTCATCAGGCCAAGTCGAAGGCCATTGAAGAAATTCTCGATAACTGTATCGATGAATTTTACCGTGGTCATGTCACGGAAGTTCATTGCTTTCTTTCTGACGACAAGAAAACAGTCATCGTTGAAGATAATGGGATTGGCTTTCCTTTGGCCAAGGCCAAGCAGGTTTATTCCGAGTTTAGAACGGGATCAAAGTTTAAAGATGAAGAAACCGATGAAAAAGGATTTCTTTTCAGAACTCTGGGGCAAAATGGTTTGGGTGCAGCAGCAACATGTCTGACGTCTGATGTCTTTAAAGCTCGTATTCGTCACTTCAATACTAAAAAAGAGCAAACTTGGACATTTGTTGATGGTGCTTTGAAAGTCACAAAGAGTAAGCCAAAACCATTTAAAGGACACTCGGGTGTCCGTGTCGAACTCCAGTTGGCAAAAGAAGTTTATAAGAATGTTGTGATCGATGAAGATCTTCTACGTAAGAGAATCATTGATCTTGCATATAACAATCCAGGACTGACTTTTTATTTCAATAAAGAGAAGTACTACTATCAAAATGGACTCTTTGATCTTGCTAAAAGAATCGACGAGGCTTCTGCCCAGTTGATTGGTGACGATAAATTTGTCTATGAAACCACCAATACCAAAGGGAAAAAGGTCAAAGGTCGAATCGACATGCACCTTTCCATCACGTTAGATAAATCTAGTGAAGAACGTGAAAGATTTATTTCATTTGTGAACTCGACTCCTACATTTGACGGTGGTTTTCACCAAGATCGTTTTAGAAGGATTTTCATTAATTCAATCAAGGAAAAATTGGAAAGACAGTCGAAAAAAGAAAAACTCACTCTGGTTGATAACGATGTATTAACAGGGATGACCTTTATCTGCGGTATCACAATGCCGAACCCTCGATTTGAATCCCAAACGAAGAGGAAACTAGTTCGCGATGCTTATCTTGAGAAGGGAATTGAGTCTTTAATGAAAAAGTATATGGACAAGTTCCTTAGAAAGAACAAGGAATACCTTGAACTTGTCATGGAGAGAGCGAAAAGTCGCCATAAGTTCCAGATGTTGAAGGACGCTTCAAAGAAATCAAGAAGGGCCAAAAAGCAAAGAGTGGAAAAGCTACTAGATGCCAACGAAAGAAGAGATAGATCTCAATGTACTCTTTTTATCTGTGAAGGAGACTCGGCGATCGGTGGACTTCGTTCAGCAAGAAATAAACTTTATCAAGGTGGTATTGCCCTTAAAGGTAAGCCGATGAATGTGGCCCAGGCCAGTATCAAGGATATTCTGAATAATCAGGAATTTCTCGACATTATGGCATCAATTGGACTGACACTAGGTCAGGAAGTTGATTGGGACAAACTACGTTATTCAAATATTGTTTTCCTCGCTGACTCTGATGTCGACGGGGGACACATCAATACGCTTTTGACCAACTTCTTTTATAGTTTCTGGCCGGAACTTTTTGAAGAAGGGGCCATTCAAATTGCGAAAGCTCCTCTTTTTGAAGTTGAGACTGACGGCGGAGTTGTCTTTCTTGAAACCCCGGGACAGCTTGAAGCATTGAAGAAGAAAAAAACCACTAAAATCAAGGCCATTCACCGAAACAAAGGTTTGGGGGAGATGAGTCCCGATGCTTGGAAGTATGTAATGAGTCGTGATTCATATACTAAAATTACGGTTGATGACAAAAGCTCTGCCAAGGCGATGCTGGATGTGTGTTTTGGAAAAGATTCCAATCCAAGAAAAGATCTTTTGCTCGATCAGGAAGGGGAAAACGTTTCTGTGACAAGAACATCTCCACGAAAATCAGCGAAAAAAGTCGCCAAAACAGCTTCAGCACCTGCTAAAAAAACTGCCAAAAAGGCAGCAAAAAAAGCAGCTAAAAAAACTGCCAAAAAGGCCGCTAAGAAAGTAGCAAAAAAGGCAACCAAGAAAGTAGCTAAGAAAGCAGCGAAGAAAACATCAAAGAAGACGACAAAAAAGAAAAAATAAAGGCCACGTAAATGGAAGAAACTTATCTCCACGCTTTAGAAAACATTCCTCTTGATACCATCGTCAAGGAAGAGTATCGGACTTATCAGATCTATACACTTATGGATCGAGCAATTCCTTACTTGCAGGATGGTTTGAAGCCGGGACAAAGAAGGATTTTGTATACTCTTTGGAGAAATCAATCCAGGGGATTGATTAAGGTTTCAGCTGCAACGGGTATGGTTTTGACTTTGCATCCACACGGTCCGGCGTCTATTGAGACTGCCATCGTCAATATGGCACAGGATTATACTTTCTCGAACAACTATCCTTTGATCGATAAGAAGGGATATTTTGGGGAAAGGATGGAAACTGCTCCAGCCGCTGGAAGGTATATCGAATGCCGTCTGGGCAAGATCGCCAAGATTCTTCTGTTCGATGACATGAATCAGGTGGAAATGATTCCAAACTTTGATGAAACGGTTATGGAACCGGCTGCTTTACTTCCAAAGCTTCCTATCATGCTATTGAATGGTGCCGAGGGGATTGGTACTGGTTTTAGTTCAGTGATTCCATCTTTTCATCACCGAGATGTGATTGAATCGATGATCACTTATCTTGAGTCAGGTAAACCGAAAAGACTCAAACCTTTCGTCAATTACTACAAAGAAAAGATCATTTCAGAGAATAATAAGTATACTTTCCCGATGAGGTTCAGTGAGATTGGTGGAAAAATTTACATCACAGAGCTTCCAAAAGGTTACGATGCCACCAAAATATATCGTTATCTGAACAAATTTGTTGATGCTGACTTTTTAAAGGATTTTATTGATTCTTCTGTTGAAAATGAGATCAAGATTGAACTTATTTTTAAACGTGGTCAGAGCCCTTCTCTTGAAGAAGTTGAAAAGAAAATGGGCACATCCTCATCTGTGACTCCAAACTATACGCTAATTTCAGAAAGGGGGGTCAGAATCTTTGATCGTCCGGAAGAAATCATTTCTATTTTCTCTGAGCAGAGAAGAGATGTTGTTCAAAAGAGATATGAGCTTCTTTGCAAAGACTATGAAGCCAAGATTCGTCAAAATAATGAAATTATAAAATTCATCAAGCAGAAGGAATATGAAGTTGCGACCAAGTCGAAAAACAGAAAGACCTTCGTAGAACACCTTGATAAAAAGAAATTCACTTATTCTGAATATCTAGCTGATATGCCTATCTACAGAATGACGAAGGAAGAAGTTGCGAAAAGACAGCTTTTGGTCAAAGAAGATACGGCCAAGCTTAAAGAGTTCCAAAAAATCGCCAAATCTCCAAAATTAATTCAGAAAAAATTAATTGAAGAGTTGAATGATGTTGGAATGGAGCTCGACAAGTGGATGAAAGAGCGAGATACCGAAAGAAAAGCTCTCTTGAAGCGTCTTGAAAAGCAAACTAAGAAAAAAGTGACCAAGAAAAAACGTCAATAGACCAAACCGGCTACTTTGCCTTGCGATTGAGTCCTTCGAAAAGTTGATCAGACTTTTCAGGGCTCAGTTGATAGGCGATACAGCCAAGTTCCATTAAAAAGATTTTTAAAACTTCTTCTTCAGACATCTCAGGATAATCATTTCTGAAGTTGGTCATTAGTTGTTGTTCAGCATCTCTGATCAACTCACCGATAGGTGTATCAGAGTTCTTTTTCAAGTAGTAGAGAACGAAGAGGTAAGGCATTTCTCTTAATCTCTCAAGAGTCAGTTTCATTCTGTCTTTGATGCCTAGTGATTCTTCTCGTTTGAGATTGAAAATAGTATCCAGCATATAGCGGTATGCTTCTTCAAGAATGACTTCTTTTTCTTTCCCAAAATAATAGTAAATGAGTGATCGAGTGACTCCACTTTCACGTGAAATATCGCTGACTGTCCACTTGAGGTGACCTTTGCCTACCTCCAATTTGAGTACAGTATGGCAAATGGAATAAAAAATTTCGTCCTGTTTGGGTTTTTCTGTTTCGCTCATGCGCCCATTATGCCCATAAACAAAGGACTTTGAAAGCTTCGTTGCCTTGGCCGACCAAAACAATCAGGATCATCAACAATTTTAAAGACTTGGGAAATTATTTTCTTTGAAAAGAATTATTTATGATGCTAACCTATTAATAACTTGAAAGTTTTGCACCGGACTACCATTCACGGAGGAATAGTATGAGTCTAACCAAGGCCGATATTGTCGAGAGAGTCTACAAAGAAGCCGGCTTTTCCAAAAAAGAAGCTGCTGACTTGGTCGACTTGGTTTTTAAAGTCATCAAAGAAACACTGGCCAGAGGCGAGAAAGTTAAAATCTCGGGGTTTGGTAATTTTTCTATCCGTGACAAAGCAACCAGGATCGGGAGAAACCCACAAACTGGTGAAGCAATGGAAATTTCTGCGAGAAGGGTACTTACGTTCAAGCCTTCACAAGTTCTCAAAGAAGACATCACTGCTCGTTACTCACATCGTTTGGATGAGAAAGGGAATGAAGACACAAGCATTCCTGCGAAAGATGGAGTGGCCAGAGCACTTAGTTCTTTCATGAACAATATTGACGATCCTGCTGACGAAGATTGATTAACTCATCTTCGTTCCCTGCAAGTACGGAGGCTCCATGGCGTCTATTGAAATCCCTAATAAATCTCTCTTTAAACTCAACGAGGTTTGTGGACTTACCGGAGTAAAGCCGTATGTCCTCAGATTCTGGGAGAGTGAATTCGAAGAAATTGAACCAGTGACTTCATCATCCGGACAAAAGCTCTATGAGCATAAGGATATTGAGGCCATTGCTATCATCAAAAAACTTCTGTTTGAAGACAAAATGACCATTGAGCAGGCCAAGGCCGAGATGAGAATGGTTTATTCTAAATCTTCTGAAGATGAGCTCGAGCTACCAGACTTACCAGAAGTTCAAGAGACACCTAAAACTTTTCGTGAGATCAAGGAATCTGATATTCAGAAACTTGTCATGGCGAAATCAAAGTTAAATGGTTTGATCCATATGGCGGAGAATTTAAAGAACCGCCATGAGTGGTGAAAGATCACAAGGATCTTTCTTTTCATTGATATGTTTGAGAATCATCTCTGAGTTATTCAAGATAACTCCCTTCATTTTGTCGAAATAGGCATCCAGGACAACTTTAGTGTTGGTCAAATTTTCCATTTCCAAAGTTTTATTGATGATTTCTATTTGAGCGACCAATGTCTCCTGACATTTATCCGGCATACTCAACCAAGGGTTGATTGCGAGTTCATGTTCACCAGGATCTGCTTGTGAAAGTTCAGATAGATCATCAATCAACTGAAAGCTGATTCCTGCAGCATAACCGAGTCTCCATAGCGACTTGGCCGTTTTCCAATCTGCATTTGAAGAATAGAGATGACCCATCAATAGTGAGAGTTGAATCAATCTAGCAGTTTTGAGTTCATGTGTTTTAAGAAGATTTTCAAAACTTTCATTCATTTCTTCACTTAAGTCGAGTACCTGACCTTGAATCAATCCTTTCGGTCCTGTTCCCCAAGCAAAAAGTTTGACGGCAATGGCGGTGTTGGGATGCTCTCCCTGACTAATTAATCTGTACGACGCATTTAAAAGCCCATCGCCTCCCAATAAGGCCTTCCACTCATTGAATTTGATATGGCTAGAAGGTCTGCCCCTTCTTTCGTCATCGTTGTCCATGGCAGGAAGATCATCATGCATCAATGTGTATGTGTGATGAACTTCGAGGGCAGCACTAGCGGACGCCAGAGACGTATTTGGCCCTATTTCATTCAGCCCAACATTTGACCTGTCCATACCAACAGCAAGGCACAGAGACGGTCTGAAGAGCTTACCGGCAGGGAATAGAGAGTAGTTATAGACCTCTTTGAAGGTATGATTGGGGAAAAGAAACTTTGCGTGATGCGAAAGAATCTCAATTGCCTTCGTAGAGATTTCAGATGCAGTTGTCATGGAAATCTTGTACCAAATATCGGCTTGATACGGCCATAGGTTATTTGATGGACGGTGAAGGTCTCATGAAAGTTCCCTGTATTTTAATAGGGTAACTTCCATCTTTTGCTGTTTGTTTCCCCGCCAAAAAGAGGTTGAGAATACCAAATGAATTCAGGAATTCTTCACCAAAGAAGACATTTCCATCGATGTCCAGACCACTTGAAGGAATGTGCTTCATGTTGAGTTTGATTTCACCTTTCATGTTGGCCTTGAGTGGACTTTTCTCATCTCCCACAATGACATCGAGAAGAGAAAGGCGAGGTCTTTCAAGTTCGGCCTTGATCAGAAGGTTTCTTAGGGGAAGGTTTGGAACTGCCAAGCCAGAAACATTTTGAGGACCGATAACCAGATCTTTTGATTTGATCATAAACTCACCATCAACTGGTCCCGTCTTGTCGATATTTGTAATTGCATTGATCTCAATAACACCTTGAATGTTTTTTAATTTACCAGTCAGTGTTTCGAGGAATTTTCCTTCTATTTTTGCTTCTTTTATATTGATGTGAAGTTTTCCAAAAGTGACTGTCGGATAAATGTCGATTTCTGTCTTTTCATACTTGATTGGAATGTGAAATCTGATTCCCGGAGGTAAAAAAGAAGGAAACCAGAGCCTGACCATCAACTCATCAAATTTTAAAGATGCGCTTGGATTGTTGAAACAAATCCCCGAGACAACTGGATTTTTGAGAATAACTTTGGGAAAAAAGAAAAACTCAACATCAATCTTATCGTAGGTAATCGGACAACTTCTCATTGAAGAGATTGTTTTTTTGACCTGAGTCGTTATGACTTTGGATATAGGGAAGTTTAAAAAGAAACCAAGGAAAAGCACGACAAACAGTATGATCAGCCATTTGGGAATCGAAATCCCATCCAGTTTGTATATTTTGTCTTCTGGTGTGGTCAATTCATCGTCAGACATTACTTCCCTTTACTGTAATGAGAAATTTCGATGAATCCTCTAAGTAGCTTTTCTTCACCGAATACACTGATGTCCATCTTTTCAATTGATACTTTGAGATCTCTTTGAAGAGCAGTTAATAATCCTGTCAGGTCTGACATCGTCAAGCTTTTGAATTTAACTTGTGCTCTGCTATGAACAATAGAAGAGGACGGGTTGAGTTGGTCAAAAAATCCAACTTGTACTTTTGAACTGTCTCCACCTGAACTGTTCATGGAAGACCCGATTGCTGCTTGGAGGTCTTGGCCAGTTGTGACAGGTCTTGGAGAAAGAACATTGCGACTCAAACTGTCCACATTTGCTTTCTTTGAAGTGTAGGAATTAATGATGTCGAAAATTTCTTGTTTTGTCTCGATTTCTGTTTTCAAAGATGAATTTCCAATAAAAAGCACCAGAATAACGAAAAATGGGACGAGAAAGAGCAGTAGATTTATTGCTTGATTGAGGTATTTTTGTTGTGACTGAGAAAGAACAGAAAGTTGCTCGTTGATTTTTTGAGTGACAGGGGAACTTTTCGCAAGATCAACTTGCTTGAAAAGATACTCGTCAATCAATTTAAAAACGTGCTCTCTTTTTTTCAAAACTACCTCAGATATTTTTGAAGATGAGTGTCGATTTGACTTCACCTTTCTTGAATTTCACGTCTTGCTCAGGCAATCCCAAAGTATTGAGATATTCTGAAAATTTACTCATTTCATTCGGGTCATCGGACTTGAAAGTGGCGATGACCTTTGTATCTTCGATGGAAATACTCTGTAGAGTGATATTTTTATTAGGGGTCAAGGTCTTACTCAGTGTCACCAATGGGGCAAGATTGTTAGTGGCCGTTGCTGACATGATAGAGGAGACCTCTTGCTCAATCATCTTTTGTTTCTTTTGCAAAGACTTCAATAATCTCTCAGGAAATTTTTTCAAATACCGCTGATCTTTCTTGGCCAGGTCAAGCTGTGGCGACTTGATCATCTTTGTAAGTTTTCTGTCGAGAACTTTTAGGTCTCTGTTGAGAAATGCTCTTTCACCAATGACGAAAAAGAGAAGTAAAAGGGCGAGAAAAAAGGCCCTATTTAATAGAAAGACACTACTTTCCATTGGAATATTCTGTGAAAAACTTCCAAGAAACTTACCATGGAGGAAGTTGGGAGGAGTTTGCTTTGAAAGTTGGCTGGCGGCCATCATATGACATATCGTGAATGAATTTAGATACTCTTCATCAACGCCAAAAGAACTCTCATGGTAATCGATATAAGGATTCCAAATTTCAACAGGAATTCCAAGATGGTCAGTCAAAAAGAGATCGAAATTGGCGATATTTGATGAACCACCTGTGATGTAGATCTTTTCAACAGTCATTCCATAATTAACTCTGTAGCCAAGCTCCCAACGACGAATATCATTGACCAGAGACCACATCGTTTTTTTCATCAGTGTAGCGAATTCTTTTTGGTCTTCATCAACTTCTTCGATTTGCTCATCAGTCAGGAAGAAACAATTTTCATGCTTATAGAGAATCGCTTCATCTGCCGAGATCTGGTAGGTTTCTGAGATGACCGAGTCGATATTTCTACCAGCGACATAGGCAATATGGTTAGAGATGACATTTCTGTTGTGGATGAAGTAACCCTTGGTCGTTGTGTGACCAATATCAATGACGGCAAAAGATCCGTTCATTTTGTGGTGTTCAATGAAGCTTTGAACAACAAATTGCTCACTGGTCATCAATCCAGGGAGAACGCCTTTCTGTTTTAGAAAATTATAAAGTTTTTGGAAATATTCGATCTGCGCAACATTAACCTGGGCGAACATCGAGTTCCCCTTGGGGTAAAGCTGGGCCACGTAATGACTTTGTGAACTAGGAAAGGGGAGATTCTCATCCAGTTGAAATGGAATCATCATTTCCGCTTTCTTCTTGTTATTGACGGGAAGTTCAAGGTAACGAGTAGTGATCATTTCTGAAGGAAGTTGGTAAATTACCAGTCCATCAAATTTTCCTCGTTTGATATAGCTTGAAACAATTTCTTGCTGAATTTCGTAAAGTGTAGCGTCTGGACTGACCTGAGGTCTGACTTTTTCGATGATGATTTCATCAAAACTATTCAGGACAATTTTCTTTTTTTCCTGGTGCGCATGGTAAAACTTGACTGAATAGCTTCCAAGATCAATACACAAATAATTCATAGCTTCATTTTAACAAAAATTGGACTTTTGTCCTTCTTTTTTTCAATTAATCTACTCGGATTTCCACGATTCTTGGAACCATGAACTCATCCGGCACTTTCTTTTTCTTTTTATCATCTGCTGTCGGATTTTCTGTCGGAGCATCGTCAGGATCCTGTGAATCTGTGTCAGCTTGACCTGTTGTAGGAGGTTTGTTGTCCTCAGGTTTCGGTTTTGCTTTTGGTTGTGGTTTGATCGGGATTTCTGCATAGGCCGTTATTCTGTAGGTGGCACGATTGAATTCTCCAACACTCGTAATTCTAAAGAGAAGTCCCGCTGTACCAATTTTTAATCCAGCACTTTCAAATTCCTTCATCTTTTCTTCGTATTCAGTGGCCTGAACAATACCAAGTTCTTCGACTATCAGTCGTTTGAAATCATCTGCTGTCTTGAACTTTTCACCTTCTTCTTGAAGCTCTTGATCTCCGTCTCTAGCTTTGAAGAATTCTTCGATTTGTGCATCAGTGATGTTTGGGAAGAGAATCTTCAGCTGATCTTTGGTTAGCTCGTTGACTTGAATGGTAGTTATTTCATGAACTGTCAGTTTGTTCTTGATGAGATCGATAATTTCATCCGGCCAACCTTCCATCAAATAGAGTTCATCGATAGAGCTGAATGGGGCGTGCTTTGGGATGATTCCTTTACTTAAGTACATTGGCTCAAGTTCAGCTCGCTCTGGATCATTGAAAGCATGAGGTGCATTAACCCAATACTTCATTTCCTTGACCAAAAGTGCGGCGTTGAGATTTCCATAGAGAGCATCGAAAGTGTCATCTTCTTCCGACTTGGTCTTCATGGCCTCTTCAAGAGTTTGAACTAAACGCTCTTCAATGTATTGATGGGCAGGCTTGGTATTGCCTTTCTTATCATCATCTTCATCAGCATCTTCATCACCATTATTGCTTTCTTCACCTTCTTTGGGTTCTGGTAATCTCAAATTGTTAGGGTTGAGAAATCCGGATACTGACTGCATTTCAACTGTCATTTTCCCTTTAACCAAGCTTTCTTTTTCAAAATCCTGCACAGCAGTTCTTTGAATGATGTTGGCCCCTTGCCCGAGTGGGATGGGGTAGACAAAGATACTAGTCACTGCCGTTTGAAGTGCAGAAGCTGGAACATTCTTTTTAAGATTCTCATTTTTTTCGAGTAGATTACGACCTTCTTGATAAAGTCTGAGTTTCGCTAGAGCAAGTTTGATACCAGCTTCAGCGTTGAGTCTTGCCTGGAGTTTATCCTGATAGTTGTAAACTTTGATTTTGTTGAGCTTTGTTTCGAAAGTAAGCTCGGCCAGAATGAATGTCAGAATGGCAATAGTGGCCATCACCATCATGATGGCAATACCGCTTTCATTGTTTCTTAGGAGATCAAGTGGAGTTTTCTTCACTGTGATTCTCCTTCTGGAGGGTTACCAGTTGTTCCTTCTTGGGCCTTCTTGTAGATCAACTCATCGGAGAATGGATCGTATTTGGGCCAAAGTGCTCGATAGGTTCTCGAGATTTCAGAGATAGCTTCATTTTCACCTACCCACTCAAGCTTGATTCTGATCAGCCTCAACATGTCTTGATAGTTGTTGAGTTCTTTAATTGAACTGACAAATTTTTTCTTTCCTGGGTCCCAAAACTCAAACGCGACAGACTTGACATGATTAAGAAGTGGTTGAGTTTCGACACTACTCCAGTCTAGATCAGGTGAGTAAATATTTTCCGCCACAAATTGACGAGAAAGTTGATAACCTCCTCTTGAATTTTCAGCACTTGTAACAGAATATCTGATCCAGAGATTACGTCCTTGTTTCAAGTCTTGAAGTCGACGTCTATTTGCATTAGAGAGAAAATAAAATTCTGTCCTACTTGATTCTTTTTTAGGGACAGGTTTTCCAAAATGAGAAATCTGTGGAAATGACTCTGAAGGGTCCGGTAGATTTGGTCTCTTTTCTTGACCTGTATTTGGAAGGCCTTTAGGTTTTCGATAGGGGGGAGAGTAATAGAGCGGTGAATCGATCTGAGAGAAATCGATGGATATTCTGTCGAGCGCTCTTTCGATATCCATTAATTCACGGTCCTCTTTGGTGATGGTATCCTTTGTCCGAGAACTACTGTCTACGATGGTGTAAACATAGGCCATGAGGAAGCTCAGTATCGTGATACTGATGAGAACTTCGATCAATGTGAACCCTTTTTCATTTCTCATAGTGATTGAAACTGTACTTTTGCCTCATGATCATAGAGCCAGCTTGATATGCTGTACTTCTTTCCATTTTGTTTACTTTCTACTGTCACTTCCAACTGCCAAATCATCTTCTCTAGATTTGTTTTAACCTGTTCAAAAATTCTTCGCTGAATTTCGTCATTTGCATCTCTCTTTCCCTGTTGCTCAGTTGGATCATTCCCTTGAATCTTATCTAGATCAGGTATAACAAATTTCTTCCAGGTCAGGGTGTAGGTGAAGTTTTCATTATCTTCGAATGTTTTTGTCTCAGGAGTCAGGGTGAGACTTTCTCTGAAGGCCGGAGGGTTAACGATAGTTTCATCCATAACCTGTTTCGCCAGGTCTCTAAGAACGATTTCGTCACGTAATTCCAAACTGTCCGTGATGTTATAACCTTGAGAAGTCATGAAGGAGACAATGAAAACAGAAAAAATCGCAAGTGCGACCATCACTTCAAGAAGCGTCATTCCTTTCTCATTCTTCAATGGGAGAAGCTTCTTCATTGTTTTTTCCATTTTTCAAATACTTCCAACGCCATTTCATTTTGTTTTTCAACGACATCAACAAATTCAGTTCCATCCATTGTGTAGTAGTTGATATCAAAATCAGAAGTAAAAGCATTCCAACTTATGGAGGCCAGTTCTTCGTCTGTTGCTAATATGACAATTCCTCGATCTTTTTCTCCAGTAGGGTATATATACATACTGGCTTGATAATCGGTGATCATGGCATCGTAGAGGTTACTTCCAACGGCAACAATCCTTACATTTTCAGAAAGCTCTCTATCGCTTTCTTGAAACTCCTTGATCTTGTTGAATTGCTTGGATATTTCAGCTGCGGCCGTACTTTTCTTCTCTTCTTCATCCATGTTTGTAACATCAACAGGTTCAAAAAGCTTTTGTGGAAGCACAAAATTGTCATTGGGACCATATTCTAGAGAGTACTTCTGAGGATTTTTATCCAAGACAAAGTTTAATCGGATCATGGCATTTTTTAGAGCAGCTTCATCAACTCCAAAGCGAATGGCCCGCTCGATATCGAATAATGTTTCATCCAAGTCTTCTCTTGATGAAAAACTTACATTCATGGCAAGAGCAAGAACAAGTACGACTAAAAACATGGCGACTAACATCTCAATGAGTGTGAAGCCGCCATTTGTGAATTTTTTCTGCTTGTCTGTTGATTTAAACAGTCGGTTTACTGAGGGGAAGTTGTGTACAAAAGGAATTGTCGTCCTTATCAAGTGACCTCTTGTCGCCCGATCGGGAGAGGATTACTCCTCTCCTCCAGCTTCCGGCTTTTTGTTAAGTGAAATATCAGCGTCCTGATCTTCTCCGCCTTCAACACCGTCATTTCCATAAGAGATGATGTCGAAAGTTTTTCCGTCAGACTGATAAACATAATCGTTGTCCCATGGATCCAAAGGAATGCTGTCGCCTTCGATAAAACCATTTGGTGGATAGTTTTTACATTCTCTTCCTGTTGAAGGCTTTGAGATAAGGGATTCAAGACCTTGATCAGAAGTTGGGTAGGCACCACATTTTCTTCTGAATTCTTGTAGTCTGGCCTTAAAAGAGTTCATTTGAATTCGAGCTGATTTGACACGGCCTTCATGGAGTTGGTCAAAAATCTTACCAGCAACGAATGTACCAGCGAGACCCAATAATGTGAGGGCCACTAGAATTTCAATCAAAGAGAAACCAGCTTGGCCTTTTGCACCTTCTCTCAACGTTCTGGCAAACTTCTTCAGCGATAACTTTTTGTACATTGGGTTTTCGATTGACTTCATTAATTCTCCTAAAAATTCAAATGATTAGCCCTATAACTATAATGCATATTCAATCATATGTGGAGTCGTTGTATGTCATGCGCGAGTCAAAAATAAGTCAAGCTTGATGGTCGGTTAATCAACGGATAGTGTTGAGTTCCATCATTGGCACGACGACTGAAGCGACAATAAAGGCAACGGCCAGTCCCATACCAATCATCATGATGGGCTCAAGGGTTGATGTGAGTCCAGAGAGTTTTGTTTCAACTTGGTCTTCGTAGTTCTCGGCCACGATCTGGAGCATTTCTTCAAGCTCTCCTGATCTCTCACCAAGTTTGATCATGTGGGTCACCATTGGTGGAAATAACCCGGATTTCACGAGTGGAGCAGTCAAGCTTGCCCCTTCCTGAACATTGGTTCTCGCCTCAGAAATAGCACGTTGCATATGAACATTATCGATAAGATTTTTCACAATATTCATCGAGACAAGAATGTTCACGCCAGAATTCAAAAGAGTGGCAAGTGTCGAACAGAAACGGCTGACATTGATCATAGTGACAATATTTCCAGCAATGGGAAGTCTTAGAACCAGGCGATGCCATCTTTGCTGACCTTTACCTTTGGAAATATATTTCTTGAAGGCCCACCATGCTGCAAAAATACCAATGATTACGGCCCACCAGTAGCTCTGGAGAAATTCTGAGATCCAAATGCAAAGTTTAGTCTGCAAAGGGAGCTCTCTTTTCATCGTGGTGAAAATTTTTGTGATTTTTGGAATTACGAAAATGAAAATGATCATCATCATGATAAAACCGACAGAGGCCATGATGATGGGGTAGGTCATAGCGCCTTTGATCTTACTTTTGAGTTTCGATTGCGCCTCAGTGAAGTCTGCAAGTCTCAAAAGAACAATTTCAAGGTTACCAGAGGCTTCACCCGCCTCAACCATGTTGACGTAAACGTTATTAAATACTTTTGGGTAGTCTGAAAGTGCTTTTGCAAGCGAGGAGCCTTCGTTAACCTTTCCTCTGACTTCTGAGAGAACCACACGTAATTTGGCGTTTTCAGTCTGATCCATCAAAGCTGAAAGGGCCTCAACAATTTGAATTTTGGCCTTGACCAAAGTTGCAAGTTGTCTTGTCATTAAAGAGAGTTCTTCAATTGAGACACCTGTACCAAATGAGATACTTCCTGGAGCCTTGTTAATACTATCAGACTTCTGTTCTTTGATTTCAATCAACATGATTCCCATTGAGCGAAGTTTTGTCTTCGCTTGGGAGATGCTTTCAGCATTGACTGTAGATTTGATGTCTCTTCCTGTCTGATCGAGACCTTTATATGCAAAGATGGCCATTTAAATCATTTCCTTATTCAGAACTCTCATCTTCTTCGTTGATTGCTCTGACCATTTCCTCCACCGAAGTGACTCCTTGAATCACCTTTTCGATGGCCGCACTTCTGAGTGTGATCATTCCACCTCTCATGGCCTGTCTTTTCACCGCTGAGGCATCCGCTTTTTTGAGAATCAGAGGTCTGATCTCATCAGTTATTACCAAAAGTTCGGAAACACTGGTCAGACCTGCATAACCTCTGAAGTTACATTTCGGACAACCTTTTGGTTTAAAAAGGGTAGTGTCTGGAGGTAGAGATTCAACACCCAACAGTTCGATATCGATATTTCCTGGTGTATATTCTTCCTTGCAATCGTTGCAAAGGGTTTGAATGAGTCTTTGAGCGAGCACAGCCGCCAATGAAGAAGCGATCAGGAAGGGTTGTACTCCCATGTCAATCAGTCGGTTGGGGGCTGACGAAGCATCGTTGGTGTGTATGGTGGAGAGAACAAAGTGACCTGTAAGTGAGGCCTGAACTGCCATCTCTGCCGTTTCAAGGTCCCTCGTTTCACCCACCATGATGACATCGGGGTTTTGACGAAGAATCGATCTTAAAGCTTTAGCAAAGGAGAGGTCAATCTTGTGATTCACCTGGATCTGACTGACTCCTGCAATTTCATATTCCACTGGATCTTCTACCGTAATGATCATCTTGTCAGGAGTATTGATTCTTTCCAACATCGCAAAGAGAGTAGTGGTTTTCCCGTGACCTGTTGGACCAGAAACATAAACAATTCCATGCTTTCTTTTAGAAAGTTCGTCCAGTTGATGGAGAGTTTTTCCCTCAAAGCCTAAATGCTCGAGCTGTAGAACATTATTATTCTTTTCTAGTACCCTCATAACGATACGTTCACCGTTCTGTACGGGGACGGTTGAAAGACGGATATCAATGTCTTTCCCCGCCATCTTGATAGGGATCCTACCGTCTTGAGGAAGACGTTTTTCGGCAATATCTAGTTTAGCCATAACTTTAATTCTGGCCGAAACAGCAGCGTGAGTCTTGATGGGTTGTCTCATGATCTCAGTCATCACCCTGTTGATACGGAAACGATAGACTGTTTCTTTCTCAAAAGGTTCAATGTGAATATCGGATGCTCTTTCTTTTACTGCACGAAAAATAAGAGAGTTAACAAAACGAATAACTGGGGCTTCGTCAGCTCCTGCGTCAAGGATATCAATTGGTCCATCCAGATCAAGAGATTCCTCGAATTCGTCTTCAATGGTATCGACCAGATTTCGATTGGCCTTTTCATAAACGCGGTTGATGGCATCCTGAATTCTCATCGGTGGAGCAACAGCAATCAAAATTTCTTTCTTGAAAATCTCTTGAAGGTCATTGATGACATCAAAATTGAAAGGGTCGCTGATTGCCACTGTCACAGAAATTTCTGTCTCCAGCATAGGTAGAACTTCATGACTTTTAGCGTAGTTGATCGGGATATCAATTGTGATGTTCGGATCAATTTCTTCAACTTTAATTTCATCGACGTAGGGGATACCTACCTGGTGACAGATGACTTTAACGATATCATGCGGGTGTATGTAGTTCTTTCGGAGAAGTATCTCGCCAATCAACATCCCTGACTCGTCCTGAATGTGAAGGGCCTCGCTTAATTGCTCCTGAGTCAAAGACGTGTGTTGAAGAAGAAGTTCACCGATCTTCTCCTTCTGGCCTTCAACTTTTTCAAGCATGTGCTCCGAAACGCGCACGATTTACTCCTGAGGTTTTTGAACAGCAGATTTCTTGGTTGAAACATTCTGCATGATCATTTTGTAATTTGGTTGAGTTTTTGAACTCAACTCATCATCAAGAATCAATTCTTCACTTGCTGGTTCCGCTGGAGTTGACTCAAGTGGGGCTTCTTCAGTTTCTTGATTTTCTTCTTCACCACCACCGATACCAGGACCTTGATTAGTCTCTCTGTATCTTTTGGCATCAGCTTCATCGTAAAGAGGTCCTTTCTCCTGTTTACCGGCCTTGTCAAAGAGTCCTTTTACAGTTGAACCAAATGGATCTTTACCTTCAACTGCATCTTTCAAGTGGGCACTTCTTCTGTTGAGAAGGTCCTTGATGTTTCTTGCATTTGAGACCTGGTTGTTAGCAAGGATTCTAGGGGTAAGGAAGAAGAGAAGGTTAACCTTTTCAACGTTCTTTGTTCTGTTTTTGAAGAGCCAACCGAGAACTGGGATATCTCCTAGAAGAGGAACCTTCGATTCTCTCTCTGTTGACTTGTCTCTCATCAAACCACCCATGGCGATTGTGTCTTTGTCTCTGATAACAACATTGGTGACAGCTGATCTGGTTGTTGTCGCGACACCTTCATTTTGAAGTCCAGCCGGAAGAGCACGAGTAGAGAAGTCTTCAACTTTCTGATCGATCTTGAGCTTGACCATTCTTGTGACTTTATTGATTTGTGGCGTGAGTTTCAAAGTGAGTGCTACTTTTTGTTGTTTGATCGATACTGAGCTCGATCCGTTGGCAGCATTTGTTCTCTCTGGAGTAGGGACTGTCTCACCAACCTCGAAGACAGCTTCTGTATTGTCCAGTGCAAGAATTTGAGGAGTGGCCAGAACGTTGGTCGCTGAGTTTGTTGCAATCGCAGTCAGTAGAGCGTTGACTGATTGAATCTCAATAGACTGACCACCAACTTCAGTAGTAATTGTTTTTCCGGCACCGCCGCCGATAAACAGACCACCAAGAGAAGTGATGTTATTGGTGATGACATTGATAAGGTCAGTAGAACCACCGGTAAACCCAGCTTTTTGAGTTCCTCCTGTTCCGTAAGCACCGATGATGGAAATACCAAAGCCTCTATCCTTGGAAACGTTGGTTTCCATGATCATTCCTTCTACGTAAACCTGATCTCTTGGAACATCAAGCTTGTTGATAACTTCCTTGATGGTGAGATAGTCAGTAGGAGAGGCCGTAACGACCAAGGCATTGTTTGACTTGTCAGCAGTGATTTTTACATCAGCATTGAAAAGACTCGTTTCAGTCGCTGCGTTTTTAGTGAAACGTGAACCTTTCTTGGCAGCACTTCCAGAAACCAGGGCCGAAAGTGTCTTTGAGATTTCTTCTGCATCACCATAGTTCAGGTAGTAGACGTGAATCTGACCACCTGAAGAAGAAGACTGCTTTGAATCTAGTTTCTTGATGAGATTTCTAAGTTGTTTTGCCCCATCGGCATTGGCCATGGCAATGATTGAGTTTGTTCTTGGTTCTGCGATGATTTTTGAAATACTGTCATCACTTTTCTTGGAAGTTGATCTTTTGAATTTAGAAGCACCTCCGCCACCTTTGAGGATTTGATCAAGGAGTTTTGCAATCTCCTGAGCTGAAGAGTAGCGAACTGGAATGATTTGAAGTGTTTCCTCATGCCCTGGAACATCAATAAATTGAATCAAGCGTACAAGTCTGTTGATGTTGGATCCTGTATCTTGAACAATTATTGTATTTGTCTGTTTGATATCGATAATACGACCATATCTCGACATGAAAGGACGGAATGATCTCGTCACTTCTGTTGAATCAATATTCTTTAAAGGAAGAATTCTCATCACATAGTTTTCAGTGTCAGGAGTGTAATTTCCTGTATAAATTTTGGTTGGAGTATATCGAATATCTCTGGCGTTTACGATTTTGTAGAAAGCTCCAGATTTGACCAGCGTGTACCCGTTGATATTGAGTGCAGTTAAATAGGCTTTCCAAGCATCACCAACAGTAATAGGTGAAGGGGCCATAATGGAGATTTTTCCTTTTAGGTCTTTATCGAGAATGAGATTGATACCTGTTAGCTTTTGCATGTGTTTCGTGAGATCGACCAAAGAGGCATTTGGAAAATCGAAACTTGTGACAACTTCTGGACCAAAAGCAGTTTCTGGGTTCAAGTTAACGTAACGGCTGTCTTTATCAACTCCTGAAACGGAATTGATACCGGTTCCACGTCCGAATAGGTCATCACCGGAGTCTTTAGCCTTGTCGAGAAGGGTATCCACTGATTTCTTTTCATTCGTGTTGAAGTTTGTTCCCGTTTTGTATTTCTTGAATTGTGCTGAAGCCTCATGCCCAACAAACAAAAGGGAAAAGAAGAGAGTCGTCTTAAAAAAATTGTTCATAAGCATCCTATGCCGGTTTTACTCGAACTCGTATTCTTTGACTGATTCAATACCACCTCTCTTAATGTTGAGTTGGAATTGATCGATGTCTTTAATTTTTCCGAAAAGGGCCATCACTTCATTCAAGTTTGTGATTCTCTTTCCGTTGATTTGTGTAATGATATCTCCGTCCTGTATACCAAGTTGGCTATAAACAGATCCGGGGACAATTTCTGTCATTTTGAAAGAGAAAGATCCATCTGGGTTTTTGATCTGGATGGCGCGAGCTTGGGTGAGAACTTCACTGATATTACCAAGCATACTGTCTCTTACTGCTTTTTTGATTCTGTAGTTGTTTCCTTCATTCTTGATGTCATCATTTTTAGTTTGGTTCATCAATTTTTTGCCAACTTCAGGGCTTACAATATTGAACTGTTGTTTTGCATCACGGGTTTTGGCTTCTTCATTGGCGATGTATTCACATTCACCTGTACTGAGATTTTTGAAGATGACTTTCATTCTGTCGATGAAGCCGATTTCAGCTTTTGTTGCTATCTTGTCACCGACTCTGAAATTTTCCAGATCATTACTCGAGCGAACTTGCACAGAGGCAATGGACTTCACTGAATCTTGAAGGACAGTAGTATTTACCAGTTTGTAGGGGAGTGTACTCTTCTTGCTCGCCTTGGTGCAAACTTCTGGACTGTCTATGACTTTTGGTTTTTGGTCAGCTAGTTTGGGCTCGTCCTTGGACATCTTGGCATTAAAAAGGTTGGCGCTTCTAATGGAGTTGACGTCTTGAAAATTGAATTTGTTGGCATTATTACCCATCAAGATAGGAGCTGTTTTACTAACAGAAGTGTCAGGTGGTCCTTTGATTGAAAGGGCAATGATTTTTCCTGCAGACCAAGTTCCAGCAATAACAGAACTGGCAATGAATCCTCTGTGAATCATACGGCGTGAGTCAGGATGATAGAGAGTTTCAATGGCCTTGTCCCATTTGAAGTTTTTAAGGAACTTGGGAGTTTTTAAACTTTTCAATCCCTCAGGAGAAGAAAGGTGCTTGAACTTCTCTTTCAATCCGTCGAGTTTGATATTACCGAGTTTCTCTTTACTTTTTTCGAGGAAAGCGCGAATTCCTTTGGCATGTTTGGTCGGATCGAACATTTTATATGCTGAAAGAGTTTCTTCAGCGTCTTGATCGTCTTCATCTGTAAACTCGTAGTTTTTGATGGCGTCGAGATCAATCGGTCTATTGTCTGTGACATTTCCTTTTTTAGGAACAGACATTTCTTCCATTTGAGCCGCAGGGATTTCAGGGAATTCTTCTTCTGCACCAGGGATCGATGGGATCTCTTCCCCTTCTTCATCTACATAGAGTGGAGGAGTTTCTTCGACTGGAAAATCCTCCGGAGGAGCGTCGAAATCCTCTTCAAACTCATCTTCTGGAGCTGGAGGAAGGTCGACTTCTTCATCAAGGGGATAATCATCTTCATCAGCAGGGGCCGGTGGAAGTTCATCCTCTATATCTTCTGACTCAGAGAGCATGGATTGAACATCGTGTTCTCCCGTTGCGTCTTCTTGTTCGAGTTCTTTTCTTTTCTCATCAGAAATATTGAATTCTTGAGCAACAAAGACTTCGTCTTCATCTTCTTCAATGTCTTCGAATCGAATCCCAGGAGCTGTCTTGTCATCGTCAAGTTCAGCTTCGTCGATCAGATCCTCGTTTTCATCGAAGTCATCATGGCCTTCATGGTCCGCTTTATCTTTTTTGAAACGACCAAAGAGCTTACCGAATAAGTTGGTTTTCTTTTTATCCGTCATAAAACTTTTTTTTCCTCACGCCATTTTTATTTTAAGCACTTAAGCCCTGTGCAGCAAGAAAAGTTTTTGTGAACTTTGTGTAATCTTGAGCGTCGTGGTCGGTTAAAAACGGTTTGGTTGTCGTCTTTCATTTTAATACGTAAAATATCTGATGTTTTTAATTTCAACAGGTGAGAGAAAGTAAAATGAGTGAAGAAAGTACGACCAAGAAAGAAAAGATCAACTCCGTTGCCGCAGGATTTTTCTACGGACAAATAGATGAAACAGCAGTGTTTCCTTTCCCTCACTTCTCAGAGGAACAAAAAGAAATGGCCTTGGCCATGAATGATGCCGTCAATAAATTTGCTGAAGACATGATAGATTCAGAAAAATTTGATGAAGAGGCCATGATTCCTGAGGAAATTATTCAAGGATGTGCTGAGTTAGGTTTGATGGGTCTGGCCGTTGATGAGCAATTTGGTGGTATGGGTCTTGATTATAGCCTCTACTCAAGAGTGTTCAGTGAAATTGCTGGTCATGATGGGTCTGTCGCCACCATGCTTGGGGCCCACCAGTCGATTGGATACCGTGCTTTGATTAATGAAGGAACAGATGAGCAAAAGGCAAAGTGGTTGCCAAAACTTGCGACAGGTGAAGCTATTGCTGCATTTTGTCTGACTGAGCCATCTTCTGGCTCCGATGCTTATTCGATCAAGACAAAAGCTGTTGATAACGGAGATGGAACTTTCACTATTACAGGTCAAAAACTCTGGATCACCAATGGTGGTCGAGCTGATTTCTATTCAGTCTTCTGTAAGACTGACCACGAAGTCGACGGGAACACGGTAGAAAAGATCACCTGTTTCATCGTTGAGAAGAGCATGGAAGGGGTTAGTTTCGGTGAAAAAGAAAACAAAATGGGAATCAGGGCCTCAGAAACTCGAGCTGTATACTTCGACAAGGTTGTAGTTCCTAAAGAAAATATACTTGGTGAGCACGGAAAAGGGTTCAAGACTGCGATGAATGTTTTGAATTCCGGTAGATTGAGCCTTGGTTCTGGTTGTGTTGGTGGAATGAAGTCGATCATAAAGCTTGCTGTCGAGCACGCCAAGGGGAGAAAGCAGTTTGGTGCACCTATTGCTGACTTTGGGCTGATTCAAGAGAAGATCGCAGGTATGGTTTCTAGAACATATGCCCTTGAAAGTATCGTTTATATGACAACTGGTAATATGACTCGTGGGATGGATGAATATTATATCGAATCGGCCATCTGTAAGGTCTTTGGTTCAGAGTCTCTTTGGTCGGTAGTTGATACTGCTCTTCAGATTGCTGCCGGTAATGGGTACATGAAAGAGTATCCTTATGAAAGAATCATGAGAGATTCTAGAATCAACCTGATTTTCGAAGGAACCAACGAAATTCTTCGTTGTTTTATCGCACTTTCGGGTCTTAAGGGGCCATCAGAGTCATTGAAGGAGCTTGGAAAGATTTCAGAAGTGAGTTCTTTCCTTCAGGATCCAATCAAATCACTGGGAGTATTGAAAGACTTTGCTTCACATAGAATTTCCAACATGTTTATGACCAAGTCTCTGTCTCAGGTTCATCCGGAACTACAGGAGCAGGCCGATGTCTTTACTTCTCAGCTTTCTGGTTTTGCCATTGCAGTTGAGAATACACTGATCAAATATGGCAAGAACATCATTGGAAATGAATATCCACAAGGACGGATTGCTGACATGGCAATTGAACTCTATGTGCAACTTGCCGTGATTGCCAGAACCACCTCCATCCTTAATAATGATAGTATTGAGCAGGATAAAAAAGATTACTGTCTGAAAATGGCGAAGCTTGCTCTTCGCGATTCAAGATGGAGATCTGTTGCGGCCATGAAAGGAATGACTAAAAACCTTGATAAAACTGTCAAGGAAGTCTCTGACCTGGCCTGTAAATTTGAAGGTTATGGTCTTGATATCATCGATTACTGAGAAAATTTTCAAAAGAGGAGGGGTTTTCATACTCCTCCTCTCCATAGCTCTTGGCTGTTCCAAAATTCCATTATTAAAGAAAAAGAAAAAAGAAAAAGTTATAAAGAAACCGACCAAGGTTTATGGTGGGCCTTCAAAACCGGCCATTATCAAAGACTTTAAAGAGTCTTCTGCAGATTACGGTCTCGCCGGTTTGAAAGGTACAAATTTTTATGCCATCGATTTTGATGGAGACTTTCACACTGATTTGGTCTATTTGCCTAACCATTATAGTCCGCCTGAATTCATGAGATTCAACCCCGTTAGTTTGAGATTTGAAAAACTTGGCTACAATCCTTTTCCTGAGTTGGTGAGAGCTTCGTATTTGAATTTTGCAGATTTAGACAAAGATGGATTGATGGATGTTTTTGTAAACACCCTCAATCAAAAAACTGAATTGACTCGTAATCCTCCAAGGCTGTATCGGGCCTACAAGCGGGGAGACAATATTTACTATTCCCGAATTCAAAATGATCCCATTTCATCCATTGAGCCTACTGCCTCTGTCGTCTTCTTTGATTTCGACTTGGATGGACAGTTGGACATGTATCTTGGGAATTGGTTTGATAACAGTGGTCCGACTCCAATCCCTAAGCCTGATCGAATTTTGAAAGGGGATGGTTTCAACTTCAGAGATGTTTCTGCCATTTTGAACAATGAATGGAAGTATTCAAGCAGTATTAAACGTTACCCAAATGCGGCTCCTGTTTTTGGGGTTACCGTATGTGATATGGATCAGAATGGTTATCCTGATGTCCTGACTTCTGTCAGTAGTGGTTATAAGAATAAGATGTGGATGAATGTGGCAACACCAGGTGGTCAAGACAGAATGTATCGCGATTATGGAGAAGTTTCAGGCTTCGCTCAGGATGCAGAAGGAAGGCTTGTCCCTAGAGGCGGCGGTAACAGTTTTTATTCTGCTTGCGCTGACTATAATAATGATGGAATCATGGACCTCGTTGTAGGTGAACTTTCTCACTCATACGATCCTGAACTTAGAGATCGTTCGGCCTTTTTAACTGGCAGTCGCTTTGTTTTTCCACCGAAGTTCATCAGAACCGAATATCACATGGATGATGGAACTGGAGATTGGAACCAAGGTGATAGAAGAGGCAGTTTCTTTGACTACGATCTGGATGGTCTTCAAGATCTTGTCGTGGATAACTCGGGTTTTCCTCCGTCAAGTCGATTGATCCTTTTCAGACAGGAAGAAAACCATGCCTTTATCGATGTCGCTCCAAGTGTTGGAGTTGATATTATGAACCCTTCTGGAACAATTATTCTGGATGTGAATCGTGATGGAAAGGAAGATATTCTAACTGGGCAAACCAAGATCAGAAGTAGTCTGCTCGACGACAAAATGTATCTTTACCAGAACGAAGTAAATAGGAACGGTAGTACGACTGTAAAGTTTTGGCTTAGAGGTGAGAAGAGTAATGCCCAGGGGCTAGGAGCACTTGTGATCCTCAAAACAGACAAGAATACTTATCGTCGTTATGTTCAATCTTCATGGGGACCTCTCCCAAGCCAGAATGAAGAAGGTATTCTTTTTGCCTTTCGTGGAGAGAAAATTCAATCTGTAGATGTCCGTTGGCCTTTCCTTCAGGATAAGAAAGGGAGAAAAGGTTCCATGCTGACTCGAAAATATTCAATAGAAACCATCAAGGATGGAAATCATCATGAATTCACTCTCTGTGAGTCCGGTATGATTATTGATGGGCGTTCGAAATGTCTTCTGAAATAATATCCTGAGTAATTTCCGGTCTTGCAAATTTTCCGTCTCTTAGGACTTGCAAAGATCTGTTGAATTGCTTGAATGAGCCATAAACTTCGCGAATAAGATTCAACAAACTTGTGATGAGGACTTTTTCAACATGGGAAGTCGCCACTTGGCGATAAACCAAGGTGAATAGTGCTTCTCTTTGATCAAGACAAAGTTTCTCAAATTCAATAGGACTTTTTTTATCAGAATCACTTTTGATGATCTTGAAAAGTTCCAAATAGGTTATTTGGAATGACTTGGTTATTTCTTGATAAACTAATTCGAACTGATCGAGCAACAGGCCTTTGGTATCATCAAGGTTATAAGTGACATCCTTGATGTTTTTTAGTGCAGTTCCGGCCCTTCTAGTTGACTCTATTAGTACTGCAAACTTTCCGGTAACATCAGGCTGTAATTCATTATGCGAGAGGGATTTTAGACAGAAGTCCATTATCTCATTTTGAGAAATTTTTAATTGCTCATAACCAGCAAGTCCATGCAGTCCATCGATATATTGTTTATCAAGATTCAAAGAATTGGTAAGGCCTTTGTCTAGTTTCAGTAAATGACTCGATAGGTAGACACACCTGTTTATGAAGTATTCAACTTCTTTTTCGGCCAAAACCTGACTTACATAAGGAGATTCTGTCGGAGAAATATGATTCAAATGAAATAAAGTCCTCTCTTCTTCATCATGAAACCATCGGGACAGAAATGCTGCATACTTTCCGATGAAAGGATAAAAAAGGGAAATACCAATAATGTTGAACATGGAGTGAAAAAAGACGATACCGACCAGGGGGTCTTTAATACCAATGAGTCCGATGAAGGCAATAAGTGGTTTTAAAAAGACCAATGCTACAATCATAGTGGTGAAGTTGAAAAGAAAGTGAGAGAGGGCGACTCTTTTCTTGTCTCCAGATGCGTTTAATGTTCCTAAAAATACAGTCAGAGTCGTTCCAACGTCGGCTCCAATAACTATTCCAGCAGCACTTTCGAAAGTAATAACTCCAGCATGAAGGGCGGAGAGGGTGATTACCATGGTTGCAGATGAACTTTGAATAATGGCCGTTAGTATCAATCCGACAAAAAAGAAGCGATAGGGACCATAATCAGCATATGACCCTACATCAAAATTGTTTCCAAGTTCTGAGATACTGGTCTTCATGAAATCAAGGCCGGAAAAAAGTAAAGCAATTCCTATCATTGTCAGTGAAATGTACTTCAGCCTTGGTTTGTTTGAATAAAATGTATGAACTAGTGCTCCTGTCCCCAACATGGCAAAGGCGATATTCTTGATACTGAACTTGAACCCAATCATGGAAAAAATCCAACCCGTAACAGTCGTTCCGAGATTAGCGCCCATGATGACGCCAAGTGCACTGTTCATCGTCATTAATCCGGCACCAACAAAGGCCAGAATCATCAAAGAAACCAAAGAACTTGATTGAAGAATCGCAGTGACAAGAGTTCCTGTCATGATTCCTTTTAATGGAGTTTCTGTATTGGTTTTTAAGAAGTTTTTTAGTTTGGGACCAGCTAACTTTTTCAGAGATTCTTCAAGTAGTGTCATCCCATAGAGGAACATTCCAAGCCCGGCAAGGAGCATGTAAAAGTCCAGAGGGGAGGTCATCAGTTACCTTGAAGTGATTTCTTGACGACTTCAACCAACTCATCAATGTGAGCAGGCATGGTCTTGTAAGATAATGTCGCCATATAAATTTCGGACTTGTCCAACTGAGTGACTTCATGAGCAGTAAGACTTTCTGCCTTTTTCAATGCATGTTCAGGAAGTATCGCAATACCAACATTATTTCGAACCAGGTTCTCAATTGTCGCTATGGACTCTACTCTAATTATTTGGTTACTTGTTTTTTTTAGATAGCTTGAAGAGATTGTCTTCGTTTGAATAAACAATCCATCTATACTCGTTGAGTTTTTTTCTGTTGATCTCATCTTTGCTGACCAAAAGAAGCTTCTCATCAAAAAGTTTAAGTGAAGAAATAAGATCTGACTGAATATTTTCAGTTGTGAAAATGATATCGAAATGACCGTTCTCCAGTCCTTTTCTTAATTCATGCTGTCCACCAACTTCAATCGTCATGTTTCGAGTATGCTTTTTGTAGAACTTCAAAAGCATTGGATTGAACCAATTTTTCAAAAGCCCTTGGAGAATTCCTACGCGAATTTCTCTGTTGTCTTCTTTTTCGAAAATATCGGAACTCACTTGGTCAAAATGTTGAGCCGCTATGTAGAGCTCTTTACCTTTCTGAGTCAGAAGAACTTTCTTGGATGATCTGATAATCAACTCTTCTCCGACTGATTCTTCGAGCAGTTTTATTTGTCTACTGACCGCAGATTGAGCGATCTTGAGTTCGTCAGCCGCTTTGGAAAAGCTGGCGTTTCTAGCGGTTAAAATGAAAGCTTTGAGATAGCGATAATCCATCAGTTCTCCACAATCATGTGCGTTTCAAAAGAGGTGGTGTTTTGTCTTCGTTTGTTCTCCAGAATTTGCCTTTGAATTCATCCTGTTGGATGCTTTTGATGACAAAGCCTTCTTCGTCATTGGCAAAATCCTGAACGTAGTCCAGACGAGAATGTTGCAGATAAAATGCAGTGAATGGATCAATCAAAACAAAGGTCTGTTTACCGTGGCCCAAGTCAATGGAGATCTGAAAATCGTCTTCTTGATAGTCGGTGAAACCCACCGAGTAATCAAACCCATCGCATCCCTTGCCTGATACAACTATACGAAGCCATTTGTCTTCAAGTGTTGGATCGTTTTCAAGAATCAGCTTCAGTTGAGACAGGGCCTGGTCGGAAAACTCCACAATCGGTGCTTTGATTTTGGATTTGTCGACGCGAGCTCCGTGATAGCTGAATTGCGTTCTGTATTTCATCGAAGTCTCTCGTTTGTTGCTTGTAGATTCCATAGAAAATGACTAAGATCACCTTCAGAAATCTAGATAGCTTAGTATCTAAGCATCTTAAATTTATCAAGCATTTATCTCAAGGCGAGGCAAATCATGCAACTTGAATATAAGCTAAAAATTGAACAACCTTCCAATCACTTGGCGCATGTCACCATTAAGGCGAAGCGCCCGGCGTCACAAAATACAGTGACGTTTTTTCTCCCTTCCTGGTCTCCTGGAAGTTATCTGATGCGTGAATACTCGCGAAATATCAGATGGGTAAAAGTTTTGGACGGTAAGGGCAAGCAGCTTTACTTTGAACAGACGCACAAAGGTCAATGGAAAATCGATTTTGAACATCCAGAACTAAAACCTTCAACTGATGAATTCACTGTCGAGTACGAAATTTACTGTCATGAGTTGACGGTTAGAACTTCGCATATTGATGAAAGTCATGCCTTCATTCATGGACCATCGGTTTTTATGGGAGTGATGGATCATGAAGTATTGAATCCGACACTTGAAATTGAATTTCCAGCACTTTGGAGCAAGGTCTCGACTGGTCTAAAAGACATCAGTGAAAAGCGCGAGTTATTCAAATATGAAGCACCTGATTACGACCTATTGATTGATACTCCGATTGAAATAGGGTGCCATGAGACAGACGGATTCATGGCCGGTGGTAAGCCTCATGAATTAGCGTTTTATGGACCAACCATTAAACATTCTCACGACTTGAAAAAAGACATCAAGACCATTGTGGAATATGTCGCTGATTTGATGGGTGGCATGCCTTATGAAGAAAAATATACTTTCATCACACATTTTCTACCTGGGAAATTTGGAGGACTTGAGCATTGCAACTCGACGGCCCTTCACTTTGACAGCTTGAAGTTGAATGAACGCAAGGGTTATATCCGTTGGATTGAACTTGTGGCCCATGAGTATTTTCACACCTGGAACGTGAAACGTATCAGGCCAAAGGAATTAGGGCCTTTTGACTACGTGAATGAGGGCTATACCCGCATGCACTGGCTGACAGAAGGTTTGACCAGTTTTATGGATCAATTGATTGTTCTTAGAACTGATCTTGTAACACTTTCTGAATACGCCGAAATGATGAAAGAAAACTTTAATGCCTACTTTGGAACACCTGGTAGACGTTTTCATAGTCTTGAAGACTCATCTTTCAATGCTTGGATCAAACTTTATCGTCCCGATGAAAACTCAAAGAATAGCTCTGTCAGTTATTACCTCAAAGGTGGACTTGTTTTCTTCGCTCTTAACATCATGTTGGCCGAAAAAGGCAAGGGGATAAATGACCTCTTAGAGCTTCTTTGGAAGCGCTACCTCGACAATCCAGCAGAGGGAATGGAGGCACATGAGGTTTATTCCATGGTTGAAAAAGTCGGTGGTGTAGAGATCAGACAAAAGTTTGAAAATATGATCACTACGACTGAAGAAGTGGATTATGAATCCCTCTGTAAAGAGATGGGGTTTGAGTTCGTCTGGACTTCAGAAGATGATAAGGCCTGGCTTGGAACTGATTGTACTTTTGCGGGAGACCGTATCTTGATCGATAAGGTAACACTGGATTCTCCTGCCTATAAATGTGGATTGAATGCTGGCGATGAGATTTTGGCCATCGATGGGATGAGAATTCTGAAATCCCGTTACAATGAGCTTGGAAAAATTCTTCAAAAAGACAAAGCCTATGTCTTCACTATCGCCAGACTTGATGTCCTTCACACTATCGAGGTAATTCCAGGAAGTGAGCCTAAAAAGCTCAAGGAAATCAAAGTCATGGATGAAGGAAAAGCGGCCCGCGTACTTCTTGGGCAACACTAAGAAAAAAATGAATTGAATTAATGGAGAGTAGGACCTTGGTCCTGCTCTTCTTCAATCTGTGGAAGATCAAGAGTGTCGATAGCAGAGAGAACGAAAAGTGGAATGTCTCCGATAAATTCGTCATCGTTAAGAATCTTTGCAATCTTCTTAAGTGCTGTTCTTTGGATTTGAAGAATTTCTCTCATTCCTTTCTCATTCACTGATTCAGAGAAATTATAGAATAGGTTATTCTTTTTTGGACCAATTTCACCAGTCTTTATGAAGTCGGCAACCGCCTTGAAGTGTTCAACAAATGTATCGTGTCCAAGAGAGAAGCCTTCAATCGCTGCACGATATACTTCTCCCTCTGGTTTTATAAGTCCTTTGGTGACCAAAGTGTCGAGCTTGTCTGTTCCAAGACGTCCAAACATCTCTTGAACTTTGACTCTTTTCACCCCAGCGGAGTTACAGCTTAATTTGAAAACCAGGTATGAGATATTGTCTCTCAGGGCTTCATCAAGCTCCTGGTTGAATTCGTAACTAAGTTCAGTACTTGAGAGGACTGAGAAATGCTCTTGGAGAAATTCTCCAATAGGTGAGCCTTTGTAGATCTCAATCAATTCAGGAATCTTATCAACTTTATTAAGTGAACAAAGAAGATCAACGATAGTGGTTAATGTAGGTAACGTCTTGATCTGTCCATTTTTGATACGACGAAGTGTCGGCTCACTAATGGAGCATCTTTTCGCCAATCCGTTCAAGGAAATGTTCTTATTCTTACTCAGGTAAGTGAGAACACTGTCTTGAAGCTGGTTCAGAATGAGACTGTTGTTCACCATACTCATTGTTTGCCCTCCTGGCAGCCCACCTTGATAAGATGATCAGGAATGTCTTTTCCTTCTCTTAAATATTCGTAGTACCTTGGTTTGATTCCCATGGTTCTTTCATAGTCAGTTTGTTCAAAACGCAGGTCTTTGAAGTCATTCGAACTCATTGTCATTTCAACTTTAACAAGACCAGAACCAGTCCCTTCACCACCAACAGTGCGTCCAGATCCTGTTCCTTCTCCTCCAAGTCTTCTGATGTACTCGTAGAGTCTGGCCGGATCAACATTGACGATATCTCCGTCTTTACAGTTCGGAGAGCGATACCAAAGTTTGGCCATTGGGTTGAGTCCGAAACCTTGAAATTCATATGGCTTGCCGCTAATGATATCTGAAATAGTGAAAGTTTCTTGATCGATAACTCTCAAACCGTGCTGATGAAGAGCTGAGAAGAGTAGAACCTGTTGTGGAGTCGGTTCAATTGTTTTTACGACTTCATGATGAATGAGAATTTCTGAACTTGAACATTCCGGAATATCGAACTCTTCTTCCCAGGCCATGTTTTCTCTGGGGACGCCAAACTCATTTGTTGGAACGTATCTGACTTTGTAACCTTTGGTCTTGATGTATTCAATTTTGTGAAAGTATCTTTCATGACCAAGGTCGAAAACATTGAATTGAAGAATTGGTTTTTTGAGAAAGAAATTTTTGACGTTTTCAGGTTTGCAAGTTCCTGGTCGCCATCCCCTTAGTGTACCAAAAAGGCCCACACATTTTTTTCGATAAGGGTTTAGAGGTCTGATAAAGCCTTTTTCTGTACAGTGTTCATATACAGGAATGGAAAATCCGCCTTCATAGTCGAACTTCTCCGCCTCAAGGCGAACATCAGAAGCACCAACAACAGTGCTAAAGATTCCAAATAAAAATAAAGCTAATAAAATCCTCATAATTTAATCAAAATTTTTATAAAGAAAGACAAAGATAATCAAATAATCATATCTGACATTTGAAATGTAACTTATTGAAACATCGTAAATGCGATGTGTTAAAAACTCTGAGATGACAAAGCGACCTGACTTTTCTATAAGGAGTCACACATTACACGCTCACAAAGGAACCCCTCGAATGTTCAAATTGACTAGTTTCATTTTGCTTCTGACTTTCGCTCTGCCTAATGCATGGGCCTTGCCTTATTTGTCTTTCAACGGAGAAATGGAACAGGACAGCTTGGTCCTTCTCAATCTTCAAGTAGAGGCCACAGGTGAGAACGAAGCTTGTTACGAGGCCCGTTATAGAAATGGAATTATTATCAACAACCCACACGTTTATGATTTGAGCATCTGGTCATTCAGTAACTTCGACGGCAAGTACAGTCTTGATTACGCCACTGAGGCGAGACTTGATTATTATCTCATGGACCGTTTTGAACAATCAGGAATCAACGGCTTTGATTACAAAACTTATATGGAACTTTGCCAGTTCACTATCAAAAAAGTTGAGCTTACTTTAGCCGATACTAACTTGGTTTTGACTCACTCAAAAGATGCCAAGACTGATTTGACTCTTGATCTGACTCAAGGAACGACAAGAGCTTTCGTTTTTAACTTCGATCAAAATCGCAATTTCTTTTGGTTTAAAATAAACGTTAAATAAGAACCCAGGCCAGGGTCAGGTAGAGAGCTTGACCCTCATGACTGGTCTCAATAAGTTCCACGAATCCTAGTTCTTCAGACTTTCCTTTCCTGAAAAATTGATTTCCGCGAATATCCAGATCCTTCAAAACTAATGGTTTCCCCTCTGAAAAGTCGTCCCAGAAGGGCGCCCAGGCCTTGAATGCCGCTTCCTTTTTACACCAACCTCGAAGAAGATCCTGGTGAAGTTCAGGATCATCACCATCATTTAAAAAATGACGACCACTATTGATTTTCATTACGCGATCACTTTTTTCAAGATCGACACCGACACTTTTAAAATTATTTATCGAACCAGCAACTGCTGCAGCAAAGTTAGGTGAAGTGTGACTCAAGCTTATAACTTGATCATCAATCCCTTTAATCTTTGAAAAATTTTGTAGTTCAATTGCTTGAGCTTCAAGTTCATGTCCAGCCTCACGCATAAGCGACGACAGAGCTTCCCGTGAGGCCTGATGTTGAGCAGCTGCTGCTTCATATTTTTTTCGATTCAAGGCCCAATTCGCGGGACTTGAACATTGGTGAATTTTCCAATTGGGTCGGCTCATGCTGTTGAAATTAGTAGATTTAACATTGTCTGACAAAATGAATTTCGCTTGCCATTAAAAATAAACTTTGTCATAAAAAAGCCTCACACAGAATTGGAGATAGCGATGTTCCCACACGAAGCCCAGGCCTTTATGGCAAAAATAATGTTCTTCATTTTCGCGACAGCGTTGCTATGTTTGTCCAAGGCCAATGCCCTTGAGGTTCTTGAACTATTGAACTAGTTAGTTCAATCTTCTGAAATTCCACGCATGTATTAGCTGTACTAATGGGTACTATTAGTATTGGTTATAGACATCTCCTTTACCTTTTGGTTACAATTTGAGCATCAATCAACCCGTAGCCTTAAAGGAGCACACATGCCAACGATTGAAACCCGTAACAACGCCAAGATTGAATCGATAAACAGAATCAATCGAGAAATCGACATTCCACTTGATCTGGACGGAAATCCAATGAAAGTGAGTGATTACTATGGAGAGAACCTCTTCAATGTGGCCACTTCAACGGACATTCCTGAAAACGTCAGAAAAGAAATTCTTGAAGTAACAACTACTGGCAAAAGAATTTCAAAAGATCATGCTGATGTAGTCGCCAACGCTGTCACAAAATGGGCCATCGAAAAAGGTGCAACACACTTCTGTCACTGGTTCCAACCATTGACTGGTGGGACTGCTGAAAAACACGATGCCTTTCTTACTATTAAAGATGGAAAGCCAATTGAAAGACTTTCTGTCAGCCAGCTTCTCCAAGGAGAGCCAGATGCTTCATCTTTTCCAAATGGAGGATCAAGATCAACTTTCGAAGCCAGGGGTTATACCTCTTGGGATTTGACGTCACCAATGTTCATTACAGAGGGTCCTAACGGGAAGACTCTTTGTATACCAACTGCATTCGTTTCTTATACGGGGGAAGCGCTAGACATCAAGACTCCACTACTTCGTTCAATTTCAAAACTATCAAAAGAAGCTACAAGATTCTTAAACCTTGTCGGGAGCAAGGATGTAACCAGAGTTGATACAACTATTGGTTGTGAGCAAGAATATTTTCTTATCGATAAAGATTTCTATTACGCCAGACCTGACCTTGTAATGACTGGGAGAACACTCATTGGGTCTTCTGCTGCAAAAAACCAGCAGCTCGACGATCACTATTTCGGAAGAATTCCCGACAGAGTGATGGGGTTCATGCAAGAACTTGATATGGAGCTTTACAGGCTTGGTATTCCAGCAAAGACAAGACATAACGAAGTTGCTCCTGGACAATACGAAATAGCTCCAGTCTTCGACGTTGCTAACGTTGCTGCTGACCAAAACCAACTTCTGATGGCGACCATCAAAGCTGTTGCAAGTAAGCACGACTTTGTTGCCATCCTTCACGAGAAACCATTTGCTGGGATCAACGGTTCTGGTAAACACGTGAACTGGTCTATGTCAGACAGCCAAGGAAACAATCTTCTAGAGCCTGGTCAGAACCCACATCAAAACCTTCAGTTCCTTGCAACAGTAGCGATCGTATGTGAAGCGGTCTACAGACATGCACCGGCCCTTAGAATGGCCATTGCTTCAGCCGGTAACGACCATAGGCTAGGGGCCAACGAAGCACCTCCTTCTATCATTTCAGTTTTCCTTGGACATACACTTGAGAAAATCTTTGAGGCCATCAACTCTGGTAAAGAGCTATCTGGTAATGATGGTGACACATTTCTTGAAACTGGTGCGCAACAACTTGCCCATCTTCTTCTAGATAATACTGACAGAAATAGAACTTCACCATTTGCCTTCACAGGTAACAAGTTCGAGTTTAGAGCTGTTGGTTCAACTGCAGCAGTTGGTTTTCCAACATCAATCCTGAATGCAGCCGTAGCTGACGTTTATAGAGAAAGTGCTGACTTTGTTGAATCTGAAATCAAGGCAGGATCAAATGCTGATGTCGCCCTAATGAAGTTAACTTCAAAATGGGTTAAGAATGCTTACAGTATCATCTTCAACGGAGACGGTTACTCTGAAGAATGGGTTAAAGAAGCTGAAAAAAGAGGGCTTCCAAATCTAAGAACTTCTGCTGAAGCGTTGAAAGTTCTTAAAGATGCAAGTCAAACAGCCTTCTTAACTGAAACAGGAGTCTTCAAAAAATCAGAACTTGAACTACGTTACGAAGTTCTTGCTGAGAGATACAACACTCTAAGAGAAATTGAATTTTCAACTCTACTTGGAATGGTTAACCAATCAGTTATTCCAGCTGCCATTGATTATAAGAAAGAACTTGGAGAAGTGATCTCAAGACAAAAAGCAATCAATCTTGAGTGTTCAGTAGAAACTGAGATCTATAAAAAGATCAATTTCGCTTTAGAGTCTCTTTATGCCAATACATGTAACCTAACGACAGCACTACATGGGTTGAAGGGAAGTACTGAAGAGATCTCAGACAGAATCGCAAATGACCTCTTTCCACAGTCTGAAGTCATCGCTAATTTCTGTAACGAGCTTGAAAACATTATTTCTGACGATCTTTGGACTCTTCCAAAGTTTTCAGAAATGCTTTTCCTACGTTAATCAATTTACATAGATTGAAATAGGGAAGGGCCTCACGTTTCACGACGATATGAGGCCCTTTTTTTTGGGGTACTGATCGGAGAGAATCACTTTACTTCAAAACCCTTCGCCTTGAGTTGTTCAGTGATAATTGCTTTGAAAGCATCAGCAAAGTTTTGTTGGTTTTGCCCTTGTCTGTTTCTTAGTTCTTCTTCGACAAACAAGCGTCTTTTTTCTCTAAGTTCTGTCGCTTCATCTTCTAGATCTTTTCTTTTATCTGAGAACTCAAGAATCACTTTTAATCTTTGATCAAGATTGAGACCTTGAAGCTGTTTTGGAAGATGCTCTTCTTTGACTGAAGCCAGATCAAAATCAGGGTCTTTGATTGCCGTCACGAGATCCCAGGTTTTCAGAAGATCTCTACCAAAGTTCCCACCACGGTATGAGCCCCAGTCCATGTAGGAACCCGCTCCACTGTTTCTGATCTGTCCATCAAGATCAATCATACGTCTGTACTCGTCTTGACCTTTAGGTCCAAACGGAAGAAACGTTTCATTGATCTCTTTGGTGATCTCTACAATTCTTTTATCGAATGGAGATTCGATGTAAGGAATCGAGTTATTGTGATCAATGTTCAATGTCTGTCCTGAGCCTGCTTTTGCTAGATCTTCCCATTCAGTGAAAATTGGGTTTTTCACTGGATCCGGCCGTGGAGCTGGCGTTGGGTTTGGGTTAGGTCTTGGGCAAAATGCACAACCATTTCCAAAACCACCGCCGAAACCGCCACCAAAACCACCACCTATCACTACAGTTTGTGGTCCAGCAAAGATTGAGTTCACAATGATGTCTTCTTTTAGAGCAGACTCAGCAGCTTCAAGCGCATCTACTGGACCTTGCTTGATGGTTTCGTTTCCAGCAATCACAATAGACTTGAAATCACCAAGATCAGGAGTCCACTTGAGATCTGTTGTTGCCATCGAAATCGCTTTTCCTGAATACTCCAAAGAGCCGGTGGCCTTTGTTGCAAAAAGCTTTTCGGCAATTCTTGTATGATCAGTTGTAAGTGGTGACAGCATCTGTAAATAATTGGACTCAGCTGAAACACTTCCAGA
>JBFEVX010000130.1:0-10184 GCA_041546685.1 Bacteriovoracaceae bacterium
GGATCTAATGAGAACATATCTGATTGATAAAGATAGTAACGAATACATCACGGATCTTACCCGTACAATTGTTCATAGTTCTGAACTTGTCGAATATCACTTTGAAACGGTCAAAGATAATCAAGTTTTACACAAAGAATCGATTTTCGTGAGAAAGCTTGCCGGTCAATATTTCGCTTCGAGCGACAATGTAAGGTGGGAAAAAGTTGCGAGACAAAACCTTCCTACAAGAATGCTGAACGTTGATAGGGTGTTTGACCTCTACTATGGATACAAGCCGTCGGGGCTCTCTGGTGGAGCAGCTGGTGAGCTAAAGACTCAGATGCCTGGGAAGATCGTCAAAGTTATGGTGAAAGAAGGTGATGAGGTTGAAAAAGGTCAGACACTGATCATTCTTGAAGCCATGAAGATGGAGAATGAAATAAAGTGTGGCGTCGATGGGACAGTAAAAGCAATTCACGTGAAAGAAGGTGATGCGCTTGAACAAGGCGTTCTCATGATGGAGGTTGAATGAACTGGCAAACAGGAAATAACAGACATAAAGGTGGAATGGAAGATGCCCAAAAAATTCTTCAGGATTTGAAGAATGCTTCAAAGCTTATTGGGCCGATTCTCTTAGGTGTTATATTATTGGTTTTAGGTACAACAAGTTTTTATACTGTTGAACCAGATGAAGAAGCAGTAGTAATCAGACTTGGTAAATACATCAGTACCCAACCACCAGGGCTTCATTTCAAAGTTCCATTTGGAATTGACCGTGTAATCAAAGTTAAAACGAAAAAAGTACATCAGGCTGAATTTGGCTTTAGAAGTAGAAATACTGATACCAGAGTGACTACATATCAGAAGGGAAGTTTTGATAATGAGTCATTGATGCTTACTGGTGATCTGAACGTTGCGGATGTTGAATGGGTTGTTCAGTATCAAATTTCTGATCCCTTCAAATATCTTTTCCAAACATCAGAGCCTCAACGAAACATCAGAGATGTTTCAGAGGCCATTATGAGAAGAGTTGTTGGCGACAGACTTGTTACTGATGTTTTGACAACAGGTAGGGCCGAGATTGCTATTGATGCTAGAGCGTTGATGCAAGAAGTTCTGGATAAGTACGATATGGGTATCAGAGTTGTGACAGTGAAACTTCAGGATGTGAATCCTCCACGAGTTGTTCAACCATCATTTAATCAGGTGAACTCTGCCAAACAAGAACAGGAAAAGATCATCAATACGGCTGAAAAGGAATACAACAAGATTATTCCTGAAGCTCGAGGTAAGGCCGATAAGCTTGTTTCTGAAGCAGAAGGTTATGCTGAAGCTCTCGTCAATAGAGCGAAAGGTGATGCTGCCAAATTTGGTGAAATTTATAAAGAATATAGAAGAGCACCCTCGATCACTAGAAAGAGAATTTATCTTGAAACTATGGAAGAGATTTTCAACAGGTTTGAGCAGATCACTATTGTTGATCCTAAGGTCAAAGGACTTCTTCCAATCTTTAATCAAGGCAAGGGAGAGTAATCATGGGTAAAGCAATATCAATTATTCTAACAATTGCTGTTATCGTTCTCTTGAAGTCCAGCTTGTACGTTGTGACAGAAGGAAAGCAGGTTATTATCACTCAATTCGGTAGACCAATTGGGGAGCCAATTACTACTGCCGGTCTGCACTTTAAGAAACCATTTCTTCAAGAAGCTCGCTATGTGGACAAGAGAATTCTTTCCTGGGATGGATTTCCAAATCAAATTCCTACGAAGGACAAAAAATATATTTCAGTTGATACAACAGCTCGTTGGAGAATTGTTGATGCATTGAAATTTATTCAAACTGTTCAAAATGAACGTGGAGCCAAAGCAAGATTGGATGCTATTCTTGATGCAACTACCAGAGATGTGATCTCTAATCATAATCTGGTTGAGGCCGTGAGACTTTCAAACTCAATTCTTGATTCTATTGCTAAAAAGAAAAAAGAAATTGAAGATAAGGAAGCCAGGGGTGAAGCTATTGTAGAGGAAGAGATCACTGGGGAAATCGAAAAGGTTTCAACAGGTAGAGAGGAACTTTCAGAAATGATTGCTGAGTCAGCAGATAAAGAACTAGGTCAGTTTGGTATCGATTTGATCGATGTTCAGCTCAGACGTATTTCATACGAGGAGTCAGTTGAAAAGAAAGTTTATGAGAGAATGATTTCTGAAAGACAAAGAATTGCTGAAAAAATCAAATCTATTGGTCAGGGTGAAAAGGCCAAGATTGAAGGGCGCCTATCAAAAGACCTTAGAAAAATTCAATCTGAAGCTTATAGAAAGGCTGAGGAAATCAAAGGTAAGGCCGAAGGTGCTGCTACTACAATTTATGCAAAATCATTCAATGTGGATCCAAAATTCTATGAGTTCATTAGAAGTATGGATGCTTATAAAAAGTCACTCAAGTCACAAGGGAAGTTTATTCTTTCATCAGACTCAGAGTTCTTGAAGTATTTGAAGAATGACTAAACTTCTCATTATTTTGCTATTCGGTTTTTCGACTGCACAGGCCAAGCTTGTGTGGTCGGTTAATCTTATCGATCCCAAAAAAGAAGTTAAACGCTATTCAATTATCGACGATGATAAGACCTTTGAAATTTCTCTTAAAGGCTCAAAATGGAAATGTTTCCTGAGTAAGGTAACTGAGGGAACTAGTACTGTAGGTCGCAGCATTGACTGTCGCTATGAGAAAGGTCCTGCCGTTATCTCGAGTAAGCTCATTTGTCATAAGATGGAGTTCAAAGGTTCCCAGGTCAACACATTCGCTGTTGCTGAAGAAGGCGGTACAGGCTACCTGATGGAGCTTCTTTGTACCCATAAAGCGCTCCCAAATAACTGAAATTACAGTTATAATGTTTTCATATAGGGTTGTATCTCTTAACTCATCCGGCTATATTTCACAAAATTTGCTTCACTTTAAGCCGGAGATTTATGAGAATACTATTTTTCACCTTCATTGTTTTGTTTCAAACAACGGCTTTCGGTGTGACAGAAGATAATTACAAAGAAAAACTTATTAATGATGTCTTTCCTTTCTATGATCAGGGAACTCAGGGAACTTTCAACGGAGTTGATGGGACAAAGATCAGTTTTCACACAATCAAACGTGGAATGCGAAAGGCCTTTGTTATTATTCCAGGAAGAACAGAGCCAACACGAAAGTATGCCGAAGTTGTCTGGGATCTAAAAGATGAAGAAGCTGATTTCTTTCTTATGGATCATAGAGGTCAAGGGTATTCGGAGAGAATGCTGACTGATCCACATAAAGGTTATGTGAAAAAGTTCGAAGATTATATCGATGACTTCGATAAATTTCTTCAGCAAAATGTATTGAATCAAGGATATGAAAAAATCTATTTGATTGCTCACTCAATGGGTGGTGCTATCGGACTTTATCATCATATTTTGAAGGGAAGAACTTTTGATAAAATTGTAGCTGTTGCTCCAATGTTGGAAGTTGAGACAGGCAGCTTTTCTCATACGTTCACCATCAATTACTTACGAGCTCTTTCTTTAATGGGACTAGGGACAAATTATGTTCATGGTGCCGATAGAGGAGATGTTAACTTCCCATTCGAAAACAATGAAGTTACTCACTCATTGGCACGCTTTGAAATGGCCCGTGATATTGAAAGAGAAAATATGTATTTGGTAATGGGAGGAGCAACTAATCATTGGGTTGTGGAAGCTCTTGTCGCAGGAAGAAAGATTTCAAGAAAAAAGAAAAAACTTAAAGATGTTCCTATCCTCATGCTTCAGGCCGGCCAAGATACTTTTGTTCGAAGTAGGCGTCAGAATAAAGTTTGTAAGTTGAAAAATTGTCGAAAGGTACGTTTCGAAGACGCCAAACACGAAATTCTCATGGAAGCTGATAACATCAGAGACGATGCCATGAGAGAAATTATTGAATTTTTAAGATAGAAATTTATCGATAAGTTTCTTTGCAGAATCGAGTGGGCTTGCCTTACTCGTTCCTACCAGCTTAGAAAGATCATCGTAAAGTTTGGCTACATCAGTGTCAGAAAAAAGACTCTTTTTTAAAAGTTCATCAACAAGTCTTTTGAACCAGCTGATATTTTGTTCTTCTCTCTTAGATTCAAGTTTCCCAGACTTCTTCAATGACTCAAGATCTGAAAAAATAGTATCAGCAATTTCCTTGATGTTTGTTTTTTCAAGTGCAGAACATGTGAGTACTTGAACAACACTTTCATCGTGTCCCGCCATCAAGTTGAAGGCATTTTGGTAATCATTTTTGGTTGTTTCTGCATTGTGTTTGTTATCTCCATCAGCTTTGTTGACAATAACAACATCAGCAAGTTCAAGAATACCTTTCTTGATTCCTTGAAGTTCATCCCCTCCGCCAGGAAGCATGAGAAGAGTGAAGTAATCAACAAGGTCAGCAACTTCATACTCACTTTGACCTACGCCAACTGTTTCAACCAAGATGACATCGAAGCCTGCTGTTTCACAAAGAAGCAGGGCCTCTCTGGTTTTGAAGGCCACGCCACCCAATGAGCCACTGCTTGGGGATGGTCTAATAAAAGCATTTTGATCCTGACTGAGTTCTTCCATTCGTGTTTTATCACCAAGTATGGATCCCCCACTTACGGGAGAAGTAGGGTCAACAGCAAGAACCGCAATCTTTAAACCTCTTGAAGTTAATTCTTTTCCAAACGCTTCGATGAACGTTGATTTACCAACACCAGGAGTTCCTGAAATTCCTACTCTAAAACTCTTCCCCGTATGTGGAAGAATTTTTTCGATTAGATCTTGAGCTTCTTTTTGGTGGTTCGGATTAGTACTTTCAACCAAAGTGATGGCCTTTGCCAATGTTCTACGATCACCAGTTTGGAGGAGTTTTAAATCAATCGACATTATTTTAAACTCTCATTGATAGCATCGATCACTTTAGTTGCTGACTCAATGATTGGAGTACCCGGACCAAAAATTCCTTTGACTCCGGCCTTAACTAGAAATTCATAATCTTGTTTTGGGATTACACCACCAACAACGACTATGATGTCTGAAGCATTAAGTTTTTTTAGTTCGCCAATAAGATCTGGAACAAGAGTCTTGTGACCAGCCGCTTGACTTGAAACACCGATAACATGAACATCATTTTCAACAGCTTGTTTGGCGACTTCTTCAGGTGTCGAGAAAAGTGGTGCAAGGTCGATATCAAAACCGATGTCAGAGAATGCGGTAGCAATGACCTTTGCTCCTCGATCGTGACCGTCTTGTCCCATTTTAGCGACAAGCATTCTCGGACGACGCCCGTTATTGTTTTCAAATTCCTTGATCTTGTCTTTCAACATTGACCAATCCTTATCTTCGTTGAATGCACCACCATATACGCCGGTAACTGTTTGTGCTGTAGCCTTGAATCTTCCCCAGACTGATTCAAGAGCATCTGTGATTTCACCAACAGTCGCTCTCAATCTGGCGGCTTCTACAGAAAGGGCCAAGCCGTTTCCTTTACCGGTCTTTGCATAATCGGTAAGTGCAGCTAAAGCTTGTTGCACTTTATCATTGTCTCTCGTTTTCTTGATTTGTTCCAGTCTTTTGAGTTGGGCCACTCTAACAGCATCGTTGTCGATCTCGAGGATTTCAACCTCTTCTTCAGATTGAAGCTTGTACTTGTTCACACCGACGATGACATCTTCACCTCTGTCAATACGAGCTTGTTTTGCTGCTGCAGATTTTTCGATTTCCAGCTTTGGTTTCCCGGATTCAATGGCCTTTGCCATGCCACCTAGTTTGTCGATTTCTTCAATAATTTCCCATGCTCTGTCTGCTAGCTTTTGAGTGAGGGATTCCATCATGTATGAGCCGCCCCATGGATCTACTGTTGTTGTAATACCAGTTTCTTCCTGGAGGATGATTTGAGTATTTCTTGCAATTCTTGAAGAGAACTTACTTGGCAAAGCGATGGCCTCATCAAATGAATTGGTATGTAGAGATTGTGTTCCTCCAAATACAGCGGCCATGGCTTCGATAGTCGTCCTAATGACATTATTGTATGGGTCTTGTTCAGTCAGAGACCACCCACTTGTCTGGCAGTGAGTACGAAGCATTTTCGATTTGATATTGGATGGGTTGAACTTGTCTACAATGCGAGACCAGAGAAGTCTGGCTGCTCTAAGTTTTGCAATCTCCATGTAAAAGTTCATTCCGATTCCGAAAAAGAATGAAAGTCTCGGCGCAAAGTCATCAATTTTCATTCCTGAACGAATCGCTGTTTCAATATATTCTTTACCGTCTGCAAGAGTGTAAGCAAGCTCTAGAGCAGCATCTGCTCCAGCTTCTTGCATGTGGTATCCGGAGATACTAATGGAGTTGAATTTTGGCATGTTTTCAGAAGTGTAAGCGAAAATATCCGAAATGATTTTCATGCTTGGTTCTGGCGGAAAGATATAAGTATTTCTCACCATAAACTCTTTCAAAATATCATTTTGAATAGTTCCCGAAAGTTTTGAAGGATCAACTCCTTGCTCTTCAGCGGCTACAATATAATTGGCAAGAATAGGAAGTACGGCTCCATTCATTGTCATTGAAACTGAAACTTTATCGAGGGGGATTCCATCAAAAAGAATCTTCATATCTTCAACAGAATCAATGGCAACACCAGCTTTTCCAACGTCACCTTTCACTCTTGGATGATCGGAGTCGTAGCCTCTATGTGTAGCAAGATCGAATGCAACAGAAACACCCTGACCACCATTGGCCAATGCTTGTCTGTAAAACTCATTGGATTCTTCAGCGGTTGAAAAACCGGCATATTGTCTGATGGTCCACGGTCTTCCTGTATACATGGTGGCACGTGGCCCGCGAACAAATGGTTCAATACCAGGAAGTGATTCAGCATACGGACAATCTGCGAGATCTTCTTTGGTGTAAAGTGCCTTGATATCTACACCTTCAGGAGTTTTCCAAGTGAAATTTTCAGGCTCAAGTCCTCTTGATTCCTTGGTAACCAATTTTCTCCACTCTTCGAGAGTCCCTTTTTCCGGGCTGTACTCATTTGCCATAAGATCCTCAATTTGAATTTGTTCCCATCTTTATTAGCAGTTAGGAGAGAATCTTTAAAGTTTTGAGGCCTCTTGTGCGCCGCAAGATGTTGAAAATAGGCAAGAATTTCCGGATTAAGAGCATTTTGAGTCTTTTGGTACAATATAAAGACGGAGGTTAAAATGTCGCAGAAGGACAATTTGATTCTCGAATCGTCATTACAGTCTTTTTTCTTTGATCAGCTGAACGATTTAAATAAGAAATCATCCAGCCCGCTTCCAGGTGAGACCATTTATTATTCTAGCTTGATAATGGATCGCTTTGGTGAGGCCGTCGAATATTTCGATGTAACAGAAGAAGGAAGAGTCAGAGAAAAAACTCTTGGAGTAAAACTTCTCGAAACTGGAAGTATGAGTCGAACCATGCAAAAACGTGCTTATCGAGATATTGGTGACACTGCTCTTTTCCTTTGTGGTTATTTTTCTGAATCACTGAATAAAAAAATTATTGATACCAGTTATTATCAAGAAATCGGTCAAATTGCTTATAGTCGTTTGAACAGTATCATTCCACAGGCCTATGAAGTGCCAAAGTTTTTTGGAAGACTTTCAGAGACATTTGAGAAGATCGCCATGATGATGAATGTTGTTTCAAAACAAAACAACATGGATGGCATGAATAATGACATGATTCTTTTTGTATCAAATACCACTAAGATCAAAGCGTCGTAAGATTATTCAATATCACTTCTACCGACTACAACGGTACTCCATTTTCTCTTGAAGACCTTTCGGATTCCAGCAAGAAAATCCTCATAAGTCATCTTTTTGATGAGTTCATTGGACTTGTAAAAGTAGTCGAGACCAAATCCTTGTAGTGCAGGTACTGAGTAAAGTCCTGCGTAGTCTTCATTGGTTTGAATATTGATGAGATTTTGTCCTTCAATCATTTTTTTGATTCTCAGAAACTCACTCTTTGAAATACCTTTCTCGGCAATATTGTTTATGATTCCACTGATGGCCTCAACTGCTCTTGTCACTTTGTCGTGTCCGGAAGCCATGTAGATCCCCCAGTAACCACCTTCAAGGGCCATGAAGTGAACAGGTTGGGCTGTATAGCAAAGACCTTGTCTATCGCGAACTTCAACAAAGAGTTCACTACTTTGCCCGCTCAAGTGAGTGGTGATCATTTTGAGAACAAGATTCTCTTTTTCTCCCATTGCTCCGATAGGAACGCCATGGAAGATCTGAGTCTGTTCACGATCAAAAGAAATGAACTTATTGACGCCTGTAAGTGGCTTGTATTTTTTCTTAACCACTTTTTTCTCAGCTCTAGGCTTGAGTTCGTCAAAAACAGGTTTCAGGTGATTCATGACTTCTTCAAGATCCAGGTCACCACAATAAGTGATCAGGATTTCCTTCTTTGCAAGATTTTGATTGTGAAGATCAACAAGCGCTTTTCTATTTGTCTTCTTTACAGATTCGGCGGTGCCGATCATGTTCATGGAATATGGATGCCCATTGAAGAAAATATCTGACACATTTTGAAAGCAAATACGGATAGGATCTTCTCTCTGATTATCGATAGCTCTAAGAGCGATTTCCTTCTCGTGTTTAAAAAACTTATTTGGAAAATCAGGCTTCATTAATGCACCTATAAACATCGGTGCAAGCTTGCTCATGTTTTCAGTCAATCCGTGCATCATCAGACCATAGGCATTTTTACCAGAGAAGCCTGATAGACTAGATGTCAGTGTATCGAGCTCAGTCTTGATCGAATTATAGTCTCGCTTTGCATATCCCTTTGTCAGGAGATTGCAAATAAAATGGTGTTGACCAGCATTTTGCTTATTCTCTTCAGTTAAACCACCTTTGATATAGGCCTGAAGAGAAAAAGTTGGATTCATGGTGTTTTGTCTGTAGAGAAGAGAAACACCTTTTTTAATTTTGATCAGTTTGACCTGGGGATCTTCCTTGAGCGTTTTGGCGTTGAGGGCCTTCGCTGTTTTTTGTTCGAGATTCTCTCTTAATTTTTCAAGACTAGCTGAAAACTTTTGAAGCTGGTCTCTGGCAGATTTGGTATCAGCTGATTTTGGAAGTTGGAGGCTCATGTGAACATTTTTCGCAAAGATGTTTTTCAGTGCCACGTTTACAGATGAGCTACTGGTTTTTCTTGCTTGATCAATAAATTCTTCTTCAGCCTTAATGTCACCATTTTGAGCATAGGAGTGACCAAGGGAGAATGCAAAAGATTCAATAGATTCCATTTCATAAATTTTGGAAGCCACGTATTGATTCTTGATCTTATGAACTTCTTCCTTATCAAAACCGTTCTTTGTCACTTGTTTAAAGACTTCCATCAACTTGTTCAAAACCTTTGAGAGGTTTTCAACTGGAAAGTTTGCCTTGAGAAAGTGTACGCCACCATCAACCATGAACATTGTTGATGAACCACAAGAATTGGCAAGAGTGTTTTCAAGCACAAGAGATCTGTATAGAATTGATGATTCTCCATGCCCCAAACATGTAAAGGCCAAGTCTTCAGGAATAGCAGCCTTGCTTTTGATGTTAGGTGCTTGAATAGCCATGGATAGCTGGGCCATGACAACATCTTTCTGGTGAACTTCAACAGAGCTTTTACGTTTCAATGAGAACTTTGGAAAAGAACTCGATGAACCTTCTGGAAGTTTGTATGCTTCAATTGTTTTTTCTATTTGATCTTTATTGTTTAAATCTCCACTGACAACCAAAAGAGCATTCGAAAGGTTGTAGTGTTTTTTTCTGAAATCGATCAATTGTTCTCTAGAAAAATTTTTGATGGTTTTTTCATTACCAAGAATCATATGTGAGTAAGTCCCAGAGAAAGCTGCCTTTTGAAGCTTATTGAAAGCAAACTGTCCTGGAGTATCGATACTTCTTCTATATTCTTCAAAAACAACATCTCTTTCAGGTTCCAGGTCTTCTTGAAGAAACATTGGATTGGAAACCATATCAAGAAGGATTTCCACTGAGTCGTTAAGGTATGTCTTTGGTGTATTGATGTAATAGCAAGTGTAATCAAAACTGGTGAAGGCATTCAATTCACCACCAAAACTTTCTACTTCGTGCGCGATAGCAGCACCTGGGCGTTTTTTGGTTCCCTTAAAGAACATGTGCTCAA
>JBFEVX010000051.1:0-24646 GCA_041546685.1 Bacteriovoracaceae bacterium
TATTCAGAGAAAATAAAGACGCCATGTCTGTTGATTTTGGCAGCAATCTGTATGAAAATTTTCTAGATATGTTTAAAACCGGTTCTTTTAAAGCCGCAGCCTGACTGGAGTAAATATGGGTCTCAAGGCAGATATGAAAATTCTTGTTGTAGATGATATGTCGACGATGAGAAAGATCATCAAGAACATGCTCAAAAAAATGGGCTTCACAAACCTTCATGAAGCTGATGATGGAGCAACGGCATGGCCAATGATAGAAGAAGCTGAGTCTGCAGGAATTCCATTTGAATTCATTGTTTCAGACTGGAATATGCCTCAAATGCAAGGTATTGATCTACTTAGGAAACTTCGAGCTGATGAGCGATACAAGAAACTTCCTTTTTTGATGGTAACAGCAGAGACAGAACAAAGTAATGTTGTCGTCGCAGTGAAAGCAGGTGTTTCAAACTTTGTTGTGAAGCCTTTCTCAGAAGAGGTTCTCAAACAAAAAATTGCCAAGATTTTCGTTTAGGATTACACATGTCAGATAATGAAGCGTTCCTGGCTTTTTCAAAGCCGTTCATACAGGCAACACAGTCTGTATTTGAAACCATGATTTCTACAACAATCAAACCAGGAAAACCTGAATTTAAAACAGGTCACTCTGCTCTGTGTGAAATCACCTCTGTCATTCCTGTATCCGGTACATACAATGATAACCAAAATTACAGTGCACAGTTTGTCATTTCTTTTCCACAAGAAACATACCTAAAGGTGGCTTCGGCCATGTTAATGGAAGAGTATACAGTGTTCTCAGATGAAATTGAGGATGTAGGAAATGAGATTTCCAATATTATCATGGGGAATGCCAAAAGATTTCTCAATGAAATGGGTTATACAACCAGCATGGCGGTTCCAAACTTGATTGTGGGAACTGGACATAAGATTACTTATCCCAAGAACACCAGAATCGTCTGGTTCCCTGTCTCATGCGATCATGGTGACTTCATCATGGAAATTTGTTTTACTAGATTGGATCAGGACAATTCCTGAAAAGGATTGTTACTGGTCCCCTTCCAGGCAAGTAAAGCTGCTTCTAAATTCTTATCAGATTTATCATCAAGAACATTGATCTGTGCATAAGTCAGTAGCGCTCCCATCTCAGTCTTGTCAAAATCCAGATAATGCATGTCAGTCCATGTCCCTGTATTGATAAAAATTCGCCCATCTTGAAAGATCCGATGAATAGGATCATGTGTATGACCCACGATCAATACCTGAACGTCTTTACGAGTTTCGAGAAACTCTTCTGTCAACGTCTCATAATCTCTAAAGAGCTCTAGCTCCTCCAAGGCCCTGATGAAAATATCAAATATTCTCTCACCTTGTTTTGCAAGAACGACAAACCTTACCATGATGAAATAAAAGGCGTTGGCAAAAATAAACCTTAAAGTCGTCAGTGTATCGTAAATGAGTCCATTAATGACAAACTTCTTGATCGGTCTAACAGCATTAATGTGATTTCTCTGTTCTTTAAATTTATTGATCACTCTAATGACGTAATATGAACCCCATGGAGGAATGAAGAATTTCTGCCCCTCTTTATTTTCAACAAGACTATTGGTTGGGATAAAGCTATTCGCTACTTCATATTCATGACCATGCTTAAGCAAAAGTCCGGGAACCGGAGAATACTCTCCTCCATCATCCATCAAGATAATGAAGCGTTCTCTATCTTTTTCGGGGATTTTATCCATCATCATTTGTTTTACAGATTCAAAAATCAACTCTCCATCATGGTTGCCGATGATATAAGTTATTTTCTTATTTTTATGAGAGACAAATTCTGCAAAGGCTTGAATCACTTCAGGATGGGCATCTAGAATCATTTGAAACTTTGCTCTAGCCGCTTCTTCACTCCAAAATTCATCGTCAAAGAAAGGAACAAAAGGAACGGCGAGTAGATCAAAAAGATCACCATTAATGATGATTTCGACATCTCTCGATGAATATTCTCCACTTGAATAATACTTTAGAAAATCGACAAGTTCTTTGTCGTAATGAAAATCTTCAAGGATATTTGGTCGACCATCAACATACTCACCTGCTCCTAGATGGAGGTCTGAAACAACAAGAACTGTCTTATTGATATTACTTTTTCGGAGGAACCTCATAGGCCTTCTTTCCAAATACCAATTCTACCTCCTGAAACGAAGGTGCCATTGGGACAAAATATAATTTTCCATTTTTTGTAAATTTCACTTCGATAGACTTATGAAGGCCGGGCCCAATTGAGACAAATTTAAGAACTTTATCATCTTCGTTGATGACTTTTCCCATAACCTTAACCAATGTATTGTTGGTGATCACTATTCCTTGAGGATTATTAAACTTGTCAGGACTCAATACTTTGATACTTCTTTCCATGATCGTCACCATAAAGGCATCTGCCTTTTCATAGGCACTCAAAGAAGTGGAGAAAAACAATATGGATAAGAACAAATATCCTAGTTTCATGGGTTTATGTTAACATGTGAAGTCCCATCCAGCCCCCTGTTCGGGCAATCTTTGCCGAAAGAATCACGTTCTTCTGTCGATCAACATGTCTCTTCAATAAAGACCGAAAAGAAGTCAGGAGATAACCTATGCTTGACAAAATTCCTTTTCTAAAAAAATTCTCAAAAGCTAAAAAGCGTACCTTTGGAGATAAAAGAATCTTCAGAAGAGATTTCTATGCAAAGGCCCATCACCAATGGATAAAAGAAGATAAATATCTGAAAAGAAATTTTGATCGATTTATCGAGATTCTACCAATTGAATTGATCAACCATATCTGGTCCAACAGGCCAGTAGCGTTCATTCCGGCCAACGGAACCTTAAGCTGCGCCATTAATTCTACAGAGCACATGTCTTTCATTTTGATCTATCAGGACCTGCTTCAAATCCTCAACTCTGGATCCCCAGACAGAGGACTCGCAATCCTGGTTCATGAACTCGGTCACCTCTTCTATCGCCATGATGAAAGAAGAATTGATCCACTCGAAGCCCAAGTTGAAGCTGACAAGCTTTGTACCATGCTGGGGCTGGGTGAAGACCTTCAGGAAGTTTTGATGGATTCTGCCACTGGCATCGAGGCCAGAGTCAGAATTTCAAAAATTACAGCAGATATTATTGTTGGTGATGAAGACTAGAACATCAGTCTTGCTTCATTCAGCTCTTTGATCTCATCCCTAATCGCTGCGGCATCTTCAAAGCGAAGTTCTTTAGCAGCCAATTTCATCTCGAGCTTGAGTTCAGCTATTCTTTGGTCAACAGCTTCTGGGGAAAGATGAGTCATGACTTTCTTCTCTGACTTTTTACCTTTCTTACCTTTTGTTCCACGAAGAGTTTCAATTACACCACCACTCACTTGCTTGACGATAGTTTGTGGTTCTATACCGTGCTCAGAATTATAGGCTTCCTGAATTTTTCTTCTTCTGGCCGTCTCATAGATTGCTTTATCCATACTCTTGGTTTGCTTATATGCATACAAAATAACTCGTCCTTCCGAGTTTCTGGCAGCTCGACCAATTGTCTGAATCAAGGATCTTTCAGAACGAAGAAAACCTTCTTTATCGGCATCAAGAATCCCAACCAATGATACTTCAGGAATATCCAACCCCTCTCTAAGAAGATTGATTCCTACCAGAATATCAAACTCTCCCAAGCGAAGATCGCGAATGATTTCCATTCTCTCAATGGTATCAATGTCTGAATGAAGATATTTGATCCTCATTCCTACACTCTTGTAATAACTGGTCAACTCCTCGGCCAGTTTTTTAGTCAATGTCGTAATCAAAACCTTGAATCCATTCTTGATAACTTTCTTGCATTCCACAAGCATGTCATCAACCTGGTTTTTGGCATCTCGAACTTCGATTAGCGGATCGAGAAGACCTGTCGGTCGAATAATCTGCTCTACATATTCTCCGCCAGTCTTTTCCAACTCGAAATTTCCCGGTGTCGCAGAAACATAAAGAACTTGATCAAGTTTGGACTCAAATTCCTCAAAATTCAAAGGCCTGTTGTCTAAAGCACTCGGGAGTCTAAAACCGAAGTTGACCAAGTTTTCTTTTCTGGCGCGATCTCCTCTATACATCCCACCAACTTGTGAAACAGTTATATGAGACTCATCTACAATCAAAAGAAAATCTTTGTTGAAGAAATCAACAAGAGTCGGCGGAGGATCTCCTGGTTTTGCACCTGTCAGATGTCTGGAATAATTTTCAATCCCAGAGCAGAACCCCATCTCTTCGAGCATCTCAAGATCAAGAAGTGTTCTTTGTTCAAGACGTTGATGCTCAACTAATTTTTCTTGTTCTTTAAGTTCAATCAAACGCTCTCTAAGCTCAACCTTGATCCCTTCAATCGCTTTTTCTAGCTTTTTTTCGGAAACTACGTAATGAGATTTCGGATAAATTGCTATTTTATTCAATACATGGAGGACCTTTCCTCGAAGAGGATCGACAATCGAAATACTCTCCACTTCGTCATCAAAAAATTCTATTCTAATCACGTTTGAATCTTCGTGAGCAGGAAAAACTTCAACTAGATCTCCACGGACTCTAAAACAACCCCTCGAGAAATCGATATCATTTCTTTCGTACTGGATAGCAATCAATGTCTTGAGGAAGTCATCGCGATCAAGAGTATCTCCCACGAAAAGTGTCGTACTCTGGCTTTTATATTCTTCAGGTGAACCGATACCATAGATACAGGAAACAGAAGCGATCACAATCACATCTTCACGCTCTAAGAGGGAACGAGTGGCGGAATGCCTGAGCTTGTCGATTTCATCGTTCACACTGGCATCTTTTTCAATATATGTATCACTTCCAGGCACATAAGCTTCAGGTTGGTAATAGTCGTAATAAGAAACAAAGTACTCAACTGCATTGTCTGGAAAAAACTCTTTAAACTCAGCATATAGCTGAGCCGCAAGAGTTTTATTGTGGGCCAATACCAACGTTCTTTTTCCCAATCGTTGAATAACATGGGCCATGGTAAAGGTCTTACCTGAACCAGTTACACCCAATAGAGTTTGCTCACGCTTACCTGCATTGAATCCCTTTTCGAGGGCCTCTATTGCCTGAGGCTGGTCACCACAAGGCTCAAATTTGGAATGGAGTTTGAAATCGGCCATGAAAAGAAAGTATCACGTGACAAAAAAAAAGCCCACATAAGTGGGCCTTTAATTAGTATTTGTTGCTTAATTTTACATGAAATAGCTATTGATCTTGGTATCAATTTCCTTTTTCTCTGACTCACTTGAAAGCGAAATCTCTTGAGAAATAAGGTCACGACACTGATCCAACATCTTCTTCTCACCAAAGCTCAAGTTTTTCTTATCCTTTAAAAGGAAAAGTGCTCTTAGAACTTCTGCAATCTCGATCAAAGATCCAGTTTTGATCTTGTTCATGTATTCACGATATCTTCTGTTCCAAGTGGAATTATCCACTTCAACATCGTGATCTTGAAGAAGTGTGTAAACCTCTCCAATTTCGTCGTCTTTAACAAGTCCTCTGACTCCATTTTCCGAATCAGTTGGGACCATCACTGTCATTCCGTTGGCAAGTATCTTAATGATGTAGAAATACTTCTTTTCACCACCTAGATCGCGTTCCTCAATGTCAGTGATATGACCGACACCGTGTCCTGGGCATACCGCATAATCACCAATCTTAAACATTTTTGCTCCTCTAACGAGATAATATCCACGACTTTTATATCGCAAAGTGTCATACATCTCAATGGACCTTGTAAAAGTTACGGCCCCGGTTTGCACCAAAGTAGTGAAATGTTAAAGGCCCGTCAACAAATAAGTTTAATAATTTCAACAACTTAAATGGTCAGGTATTTTTTGGACAAGAAAAATGGCCCTCGAAAGGGCCATCCTTATATATAGATCAATTCGAATCAAGATTCTTAGAATCTGTCTGAAAGCTCATTTCCGTCAAAGAAGTAGTTGATTTCTCTTTCGGCAGAAGCAGCAGAGTCAGATCCGTGAACAGCGTTAGCTTCGATAGATTTGGCATAAAGCTTTCTCAGAGTTCCTTCAGCAGCTTCAGCAGGGTTTGTGGCACCCATGATCTCTCTATTTTTCTCAACAGCACCGTCACCTTCTAGAACCATAAGAACAACTGGACCAGAAGTCATGAAAGAAACAAGTGAACCAAAAAATGGTCTTTCTTTGTGCTCAATATAGAAACCTTCAGCTTTTTCTTTTGAAAGTTGAGTAAGTTTCGCAGCTGCGATTCTTAGTCCTTCTTTCTCAAAACGTGCAATGATGTTTCCAATGTTGTTATCTTCAACTGCATTTGGCTTAATAATTGATAGCGTACGATCTTTTGCCATAACTCAACTCCTGTATTTATTCCTAACGTATAGTTTTTTAGTTACCTTTGGCCTTAAGGGCCTCTTCCATTTTTTCACCTAGTTCAGCTGGAGATCTAGCGATAGTAACACCACATTCTTCCAAAATTTTGAACTTGGCTTCAGCTGTATCATCTCCACCAGAGATAATCGCACCAGCATGTCCCATTCTTTTTCCCGGAGGCGCAGAGGCCCCAGCGATGAAAGAAACAACTGGTTTGCTCATATTCTTTTGAATCCATCTAGCAGCATCAGTTTCAGCTGAACCACCGATTTCTCCAATCATAATGACAGCATCAGTATCTGGATCTTCTTCAAAAAGTTTTAGCATATCGATAAAGTTAGTTCCGTTAACCGGATCACCACCAATACCAACGCAAGTACTTTGACCAATTTCTCTTTGAGTAAGCTGAAAAACAGCTTCATAAGTTAGAGTCCCTGATCTTGAGATCACACCAACTTTACCTGGCATATGAATATGTCCTGGCATAATTCCGATCTTACACTCACCTGGAGTGATGATCCCTGGACAGTTTGGTCCAATCAATCTGGTATTTGAGTCTTGAAGAGCAGATTTAACCTTGATCATGTCTGTTATAGGAATCCCCTCAGTAATAGCAATCACCAATGGAATTCCTGCATCGATACATTCTAGGATCGAATCAGCTGCAAACGGAGGTGGAACAAAAATCATAGCTGCATTACAGTCAGTTTTTGCTTTTGCCTCTTCAACAGTATTGAATACTGGAAAACCTTCGTGAACCATTCCTCCCTTACCAGGAGTCACACCACCAACGAAGTTTGTTCCGTAGTCTCTTGATTGAAGGGAGTGAAATGTCCCTTGCTTACCTGTAAAACCTACTGTGATAAGTCTTGTGTCTCTATTTACAAGAATGGCCATCTTAAACCTCCTCACCTTTTGCAGCAGCAACAACTTTTACTGCAGCATCGGCCAAGTCGTTAGCCGCGATGATTTTAAGATCAGACTCGTTGAGAATTTTCTTCCCAAGAGCAACGTTTGTTCCTTCAAGTCTGACAACTAGAGGAACTTGTACACCAAGTGACTTGGCTGCAGCGATAACACCTTCAGCGATAATGTCACACTTCATGATCCCACCGAAGATGTTCACAAGAATGGCTTTTACGTTTTCATCTTGAAGAATAATAGAGAAAGCTTTTTCAACAGTTTCTTTTGTAGCTCCGCCCCCTACATCGAGGAAGTTGGCAGGCTCACCACCTTGAAGCTTGATGATGTCCATGGTTCCCATCGCAAGACCGGCACCATTAACAAGACAACCAATGTTTCCATCAAGTTCAATATAAGAAAGTCCGTGCTCAGCTGCTTCAAGTTCTTTGGCAGATTCTTCTGTCGGATCTTGAAGTTCAGCAATTTCAGGATGTCTGAAAAGTGCATTTCCATCGAAGTTCAACTTGGCATCGAGAGCGAGAACGTCCCCATCCTTAGTTGTAACAAGTGGATTGATTTCAGCAATTGTACAATCAGACTTGATGTACAAGTTATAAAGACCTTCAAAAAACTGTGAAGCTTTTTTAATCATGTCTTTATCTTTCATTCCAATTCCGTAGGCAAGTTTTCTACCGATGAACGAAGTGTATCCAGTAGCAGGATCAACAGCTACTTTGATAATCTTCTCAGGTGTTTCTTCGGCAACTTTTTCAATCTCAACCCCACCTTCAGAGGAAGCCATGAATGTGATTTTCCCTTTGGCACGATCGAGAACAAGTCCCACGTAGTATTCGTGATCAATGTCACAGCCTTCTTCAATCAGAAGCGTATGAACTTTCTTTCCTTCAGGTCCAGTTTGGTGCGTAACCAAAGTTTTCCCGAGGATTTCGTTTGCGTGGGCCTTTACCTCGTCCATAGACTTGGCAAGTTTAACTCCACCTGCTTTTCCTCTTCCTCCGGCATGAATCTGAGCTTTAACAACCCAAACATTGCCTCCAAGTTTTTCTGCAGCGGCAACGGCCTCATCTACAGTCTTTGCGACCTGACCATTCAGAACCTTGATGCCAAATTTTCTCATCAAGTCCTTGGCCTGGTACTCGTGTACGTTCATAAATTCTCCTGAAAGATAGCTTATGCTTAATTTTGAACCTCATATTAGTGGTTCAGTACACATAGTGCTAGGAGCATTGCTTCACAAATACTTGATTTTTTTGATAAAAAATGGGGATAATCCCTGCGCCCAATTTACCTTATATAAGGATGAGCTATGACTCTCAACAAAGACTATTTCATTATTCAACCTGCCATGTTCCGTCTCGATGGCGGTGCTATGTACGGAATCATTCCAAAGCCTCTCTGGGAGAGAAACTCTCCTGCGGATGAACTCAACCGAATTGATCTGGCATTACGACTCTTATTGATCAAATACGGTGATAGAAACGTCCTTATAGACACAGGAATTGGTGATTATCATGGGGAAAAGTTTGACCAACAATTTGATGTGCGAAGCACAAAGAGGCCACTTGAATTAGCGCTGAATAAGATTGGCCTCAAAACAACTGACATAACAGACCTTGTCATCAGCCATCTGCATTTTGATCATATCGGCGGCATCGCCAACCAAACAGAAAACGGTTTGGAAGAAGCACTCCCAGGAGTTCGCATGCATCTTCACAAGAAGCATTGGGATTATTCGAAAAAACCAACTCAAAGAGATGCTGGTTCATTTCACACTCACATTTTTGGACCTATCATTGAAAAGGCCGACAGTGAAGGCAGAGTTCATTGGATTGACGGCGAAGAAGGAGACATCATTCCAGAGCTTGGATTGAAATTCATCACGAGTTTTGGCCATACTCCATGGATGATTCATCCTCATGACGACAAGTACATTTACATGGCGGATCTTATTCCGACATCGAATCACATCCATATTCCTTGGGTTATGGGCTATGACATTGCTCCTGGTGTAACCACAGAAGACAAAGTAAAAGTTTTGCCTTTCATAGAATCCAATCAACTGAAGATGGTGTTTGAGCATGATCCTGACTTTTGGGGTGCGGCCATTGAGAAAGATGAGAAAGGAAGATTTAAAGCATCAGCAAAATATGAGAGCAAGGATGAGGAGGCATACCAAGTCTGATCAAAGAGATCGAAGAAGATGATTACTCTCGTTGATCAGCTTTTCGCCTTCGGATTCTATCTTCTTGAGAGTACTTTCATATTTTGAAAGAAGTGCCTTTTTTCTTTTTGAAGATAGTTTCTTCAAGCCTCGATGGTCTGTCACAATATCTGCAGCAAACTCTCCAACTTTTCTTCCATACATCACAAGGCGATCATATTGTTCTTCCTCAGTAGGATTCTGATTTTTAATACGTCGCTGCTTTTTAATATTATCGAGGATGATCCCCTGTAGAAGCGGTGAAACTTGAGTGCCATAAACTTTTTCAAACGCTGTAATATCTTTTCCAAGTTTCAATTGCCCTTGAGTCGACTCATACAATTCAAAAATCTTTTTAGAAAGATTTGTCAGAGTCGAGTAAGCTTCAATTCTTTGTCTGATCGGTCTTGCTCTATACTCTTGATTCTTTTTCTTGAACTCGGCCAGTTTTGTTTTGAACTCTGAAAGCGATCCATCAAACATAAGAATTTGCTTGTTGAAATCAGCCACACCTTTGAAGGAATTAACAAAACCTAGTTTGCCGAGAATAGGTACACCTTTAAGAAAATGAAAGAATCGATGTTTCAAAGAAGTGTCATAGACTTTCATATGAACGTTATAAAGCCCTGGGGAAACTCGATCCCCTTCAACAATTTCAAACTTGTCAAAGACCGAGACCCCTTCAATCAATTCAGAAGATGAATTGACCAGGACTGGTCCAATACCAAGAATATTATCATCAACTGATTTCAACGATAGAAATAGTCCAGCAGGTCCTATTCGATTGGAAGCCGCCCAAATGCTTTGGAGATCAGTTCCAACGGCAAGGTCAAAATTGATTCCTTCAAGACTTCCTGAAGTGGCCTTCTTTGAAACTGCGGTAAGGCGGGAGAAATCACTTTTTGTGAGCCCTGTGAATTGTTCTTTACGTTGTTCAATACCAAAGATGAAGTAAAGACTTATAAGAATAAAGCCAACGCAGGCCAAGGCCCAAGCACTGTGTATGAGAAGATCGGCCCTTTTCTCCCGTTGTGCCTGTTCGGCCTCGACTTGATCAAGAGCGTGATGGTCAACAGACTCTTCCTCATAAACATCTTCAACTTCACCTTGCCAACCAGATTGAACTTCGTCTTCATACACGTCAGTGTGCTCGAAGAGATATTCTTGTTCCTCTTCTTCATCTTCAAATACTTCAGGCTCTTCAAAAAGCTCTTTTGTCAGAGCTTGTTCGACAATTTCGTCTTCTGTAAACTCATCTTCTATTGGTGGCAATGGAGGTAAAGGAGGTGGTCCTTGGTCATCTTCCTCAAGACGGTCAATGGCCTCATGATGTTCTTCTAATGCTTCATCAATTTCATGTTGATCATGAAATTCATCGCGACCAATTTCGGCCTGTTGAATTTCTACTTTGTTATATTCAAGAGGATCGATACTTCTTTCGGCCTTGGCAATCCTAGGCTCATCTTCATCGACTTCACTCCAAAATCTCTCTGAAGTTTCACGATCAACTTCTGGCTGGAGATCTTCAGGTCTAAGACCGTGTGCCTCACTAATCAATTCATCAACATTGGAAGCTGATCTAGGTATATCAAATTCTTCTTCCTCGAAAGGAAGTGGTGGTAGCGGCGGTGGCCCCACATCTTCTTCATCATCATCGTAGAGTTGGAATTCAGGACAATCTTTAAGTGGAAGCCAGGCATCAAAGCCTTCTTTCCAAACGAGAACATTCTCAGAAACTTCCTGGTCTTCCAGCATGTCGAGCAGAGTACTCGCAGAGAAGGGACCAAGATGATGGTCTTCTTTGAAAATGAACCAGTTTTCTTCCATAACGCCCGGAATGTTGAGTCTTTTTATATCCTTATTACAATGGTATACCGCCTATGCGAATTGCACAAGAATCAACATCTTGAAAAGACTGAGGAATACCAATGGAATGGGATCATTTGCAAAAACGTTCGTTAACCAAAATCAAGACTCAATTCATTGACGCCATCAAGGACGCCGAAGGTCTGATCCTCAACTCTCCAAGTGATCTCGGAGTCTGCTTGAATGGTGGTCGTCGTGGGGCATCTCTCGCTCCTCGCGCCCTACTTAGTACACTTCAAAACTTCAGTTATACTCAGGGCTTTCCCCAAATCAAATCTCTCGATGTCAGTCATCCAGAAGAAGAGATAAACTTCGATCAGGCCCAACTCAATCAGGCCGAAAGAATTTATGAAGCTTTACAAATATTCAATGGAAAGCAGATTTGCCATCTTGGTGGCGGACATGATCATGTCTATCCTCTTTTAGCGGCACTCACAAAAAGCACTAAAAATATTACGATCATCAATTTAGATGCTCACCTCGACACCAGAACAGATGCAATCAATCATTCCGGTACGCCTTTTAGACAGGCCAGTAAGATATGGACTCACGGAAGATTCAAACTTCTACAAGTTGGAATCCATGACTATGCCAATGCTCACAGTAATTACGAAAAACTTCCAAATGGTGAAATGAAAATTTATAACGATGATGACTGGAACATGGTTTCTGGACACATTGAAAACCAGATCGACCCTGACGATGAAACTATTATTCTAAGCCTCGATGCCGATGCTTTGAACGCTTCCTTTATGGAAGGTGTCTCTGCAGTAAACCCCAACGGTCTCTCTCTCAAGTTTGTTTCAGACTGTATGCACAGCTATAGAGAATGGACTCGAGAGAAGAATCAATTCTTTGGTATCTATGAATACAACCCCGTCTACGACAACCTAAGTCAAAAAGGAGCACGTGCACTTGCTTCTTTGATGAATCAATTTTTTTCAGAATGGAAAGTTGATTAAACGTAGGCCCTAGAAACAAAAAACCCCGTTGGAACAACGGGGCTTTTCGAGAGACATTTGATTGAAGCTTATGAAAAAATCCTTTCTTCAGTAGCTCCTACACACACACGCTTATATTAGTAGCAAGGAGTGTGCCAACTTTTGGTCTCCATAAAAGAGACTTATCTAACTGAAAATACGTTGTTAAAAAAATGGCTTTGTCATGAGACTGACAGACGCAGGGCGAATCGAGTCATTAATTTGACTATGAAAAGAAATTTAACCTTCACCTTTGAGGAACTGACTTAACCGTTGAATACCAGCGTCAATTGCTTCTTGCTCATCCTCGAAATGATAAAGAATGTCCACATGCTTAAAGATCTTTCGCGATTCCTTTTGAACAACATCGATCTCAACTGAGAAACTAATATCCATTTTGTTGACTGTAATTCTCCCCTCTCTATAAGGATCGTTTTGAAGAACCAGAAAGTAATCTTGGGGATATTCTTTAAGACGCACTTTTGTCTACTCACAGTTTCTTGCCCACTAGGCTCAGGCCGTATAAACTATCGGGGATTTTAAAAAATGAAAACAAGAATCGGAGATAAATAATGAAACTTGCATCCCTCTTTCTCTCTATAGTCCTATCGACATCGCTTATGGCGGCTGACTGTTCAGTTGATACTAACTCAATTGAAGTTTCATGGAAGGCCTTTAAAACTCCTGCCAAAGCAGGTGTCGGTGGAAGTTTCAAAGGGCTCAAGTACTCTGGTAAAAAGAGCGCTGGTTCCATTGATGACATTATCAAGTCGGCCTCCATCACTATTGATACCGACGCTTCATCGGTTCACACCAAAGACAAGTCTCGCGATGGAAAAATCGCAAAGTTCTTCTTTTCAACCATGAGTGGCGGTACTCAAATCAAGGCCACAGTCAAAAGCTTGACCAAGAAAAGACTGACTCTTGCTGTAACTATGAATGGTAAAACTGTAGACGTTCCAATGAACTATAAAGTTGATGGTCAAAGACTTGAAGCAGACGGAGTTATCGACGTATTTGACTTCAGCATGACCAAGCAGCTTGATGGAATCAATCAGGCCTGTAAAGCTTTACACGAAGGGAAAACATGGAATGACGTTGAAGTTTTCCTCAAGGCCAGCTTCAAAGGTTGCTAGAATTTTCAGCTAGTTGCCAGATTTTTTCGCCATAACTAAAGTAATTGAGTCAAGTACCCGATAGGTATCCTACGAATTATTCGTAAACTGCCGTTTGATGGCACAATGGTACCTGTTATGGCCTTTAATTTAGAGAACCTCAAAATCGAGAACAACCACAGTGAGATCGTTTCGACGCTCATCAGGATGTATCGCGAGAGTTCACCGGTTCTCATCTGGCAAAACCAAGGCGCTGGAAGAAAAATGAAGAATAGCTACATCAAGGAAATCTTTCCAGAAAAAGGCTTCTTCGTCCTTGCCCCTCTCCCAGACAACTCAAATTTCAATTTTAATGATATGACAACTCTCTACCTGAGAGGCAACGAACGAAGTATCTTGTTCAAACAGGCCGACATCAAAGTCTTGAAGAACAAAATCATCGTACGCTTTCCAAGAGAAGTTCGTCTCTATGAGAACAGGTTTTACTCGAGATTCCATTATGGTTTCAAATCAAATCATATGGTGGAAGTTTTTCACCCAAAGAGCACTGTCGACACTGAAGAAGTTTTCACTTTCAGCATGTACGACATTTCTGAGCAGGGTGCATCATTTAATGTCAATCTTGCTGATCAACGCTTCTTCTTTGAAGGAGACCGTTTGAAGATGATCAAACTGGGTAAAAAGTCTTTTAAACAATATTTTACCGGTAAAATTGTTTATATGGTCCGCGTAGACAACAAGATCAACGGCGTTCACTGCCCAACCATCAAAATGGGAGTGAAGTTCGAACAGCCCCTCAGCCAAAAGGCCCTCGCAGCTATCAAAGGACTAAAAACCTAAGTCGCTCTCAAAACGCACTGCCTAATTTTTTAGATCTTCTTGAGTCAAATTTGCTTATTAGAATTAGCTTAAACATCCGTAAAGCCTCGGTTATACTAGCCCAGAATTCTTTCAATTATTCTAAGTAAGGAGATCAATTTAATGAGATCGTTCAAACAGATCATGACCAGTTCCATTGTGAAGAAGCAGGTCATGGGTGTAACAGGTCTCTTGCTTTGTGGATTTTTACTATCCCACTTGGCAGGAAACTGTCTGATCTATGTCGGGTCTGACGCCTTCAACACCTATGCTCACACTCTCATCACGAATCCATTCATCTATGTAGCCGAGGCCATCCTGGCTTTGATTTTTCTTTCGCACATCGGACTTGCACTTCGACTGACGATTGAAAACAACAAAGCTCGTCCGGTGAACTACTACATGAAGACCCCTACCGGGCGCGGATCAACATTTGCTTCAAGCACCATGCCTTACACAGGATTCATCATTTTGGTTTTCTTGGTCCTTCACTTGATCAACTTTAAATTTGGTCCGGTCTACAACACTCAAGTCAACGGTGTTGAAATGAGAGACCTTTATAAAACAGTAGTTGAATATTTCCAGTCACCACTTAATATTCTTTGGTATGTCTTCGCCATGCTTGCTCTTGGGATTCACGTTTCCCACGGCTTCTGGTCAGCATTCCAATCGATTGGATTCAATCACCCTAAGTATAACTGTTGCTTGAAGATGGCTTCTAAAGGCTTTGCACTCCTCGTGACTGTAGGCTACTCCGCTCTACCTATCTTCTGCTATTTCCAAGGAGCGAAATAATGACGACTAAAAAACTCGACGGAAAAGTACCTGAAGGTCCAATTCAAGAGAAATGGGACAAACATAAATTCAATATGAAATTGGTCAACCCGGCCAACAAGAGAAAGTTCAATGTCATTGTAGTTGGAACCGGACTTGCCGGAGCTTCAGCTGCTGCATCTCTTGCCGAACTTGGATATAACGTACAAAGTTTTTGTATTCAAGATTCTCCAAGAAGAGCTCACTCCATTGCTGCTCAAGGTGGTGTGAACGCTGCCAAGAACTACCCTAACGATGGCGACTCCGTATGGAGACTTTTCTACGACACCGTTAAAGGTGGAGACTATAGAGCAAGAGAAGCCAACGTTTATCGTCTGGCCCAAGTTGCCAATAACATCATCGACCAATGTGTTGCTCAAGGTGTTCCATTTGCCCGTGACTACGGCGGATTCCTTGCCAACCGTTCATTCGGTGGTGCTCAGGTATCAAGAACTTTCTATGCCAGAGGTCAAACCGGACAGCAGCTTCTTCTCGGCGCCTACTCGGCAATGATGAAAGAAGTCAGTAAAGGGAAGATCAAACTCTATACTAGAAGAGAAATGCTCGACCTTGTTATGGTTAACGGTAAGGCAAGAGGGATCATCACTAGAAACGTTGTAACTGGCGAAATTGAAAGATATGCAGCGGATGCTGTCCTTCTCTGTACAGGTGGATACGGAAACGTTTATTTTCTTTCTACAAATGCCATGGCCTCCAACTGTTCTGCAGCCTGGAGAGCACACAAGCGTGGAGCTTACTTTGCCAACCCATGCTACACTCAAATTCACCCGACCTGTATTCCAGTTCACGGTGACCACCAGTCAAAGCTGACTTTGATGTCTGAGTCACTCAGAAACGACGGACGTGTTTGGGTTCCAAAAAATCAAGATGATAAAAGAGCTCCAAACGATATTCCTGAAGAAGATCGTGACTACTATCTTGAAAGAAAATACCCGTCATTTGGTAACTTGGTTCCAAGAGACGTGGCCTCAAGAAACGCCAAGCAAGCAGTCGATGAAGGTAAAGGTGTAGGTTCAACAGGTGTTGCTGTTTACCTCGACTTTAGAGATGCCATCAAACGTGATGGTAAAGATGTTGTTGCGGCTAAGTACGGAAACCTTTTCGATATGTACGAAAGAATTACTGACGATGATCCGTATCAAGTTCCAATGAGAATTTATCCTGCTGTTCACTACACCATGGGTGGCCTCTGGGTTGACTACAACCTTCAATCAAATATCCCAGGACTCTTTGTTCTTGGAGAAGCCAACTTCTCTGATCACGGAGCCAACAGACTTGGGGCCTCAGCTCTAATGCAAGGTCTAGCTGATGGATATTTCGTAGCTCCTTATACTCTTGGTAATTACTTCGCTTCTGAGAAGCCAGAGCAAGAAAAAGTTACAACAGATGCTCCAGAGTTCGAAGCTGCTCATAAAGAATCAAGAGATAAACTAGAAAGACTTCTTTCCATCAATGGTTCTAGAACTACTGACGACTTCCACAGAGATCTTGGAAAGATCATGTGGGAATATGTAGGTATGGCCAGAAATGAAGAAGGTCTGAAGAAGGCAATTTCTGAAATCAAAAATCTCAAAGAGCAATTCTGGAAAGACGTAAAAGTTACTGGAACCAACACCAATATCAATACAGAGCTTGAGAAGGCGAACCGTGTAGCGGACTTCCTCGAACTTGGTGAATTGATGGCAAGAGACGCTCTTGAAAGAAGAGAATCTTGTGGTGGTCACTTCAGAGAAGAATCTCAAACTGAAGAGAACGAAGCAAAAAGAGATGACGAAAATTTCGCTCACGTAGCGGCTTGGGAATGGCAAGGTGAAGATACCGAGCCTCTTCGCCACGTAGAAGAACTCTCTTTTGAAAACGTTGCTCTTACTCAGAGATCTTACAAATAAGGGGAAATGACATGGGAAATAATACACAATCCATGAACATACATTTGAAAGTTTGGAGACAAAAAGATCGTCTCGACAAAGGAAATATGGAAGATCACAAGATGGACAACGTCTCTCCGGACATGTCTTTCCTTGAGATGCTTGATGTCCTCAATGAAAAGCTTGTGAGAGAAGGCAAAGATCCAATCGCTTTCGATCACGACTGTCGTGAAGGTATCTGTGGTATGTGCTCGTTGATGATCAACGGTCAGGCCCACGGCCCAGAATCAGAAACAACGACCTGTCAGCTTCACATGAGAAAATTCAAAAATGGTGACACCATCGTTGTTGAACCTTGGCGTGCTAGAGCATTCCCAGTGGAAAAAGACCTAATGGTCGACAGATCTGCTTTTGATGAAATCATCGCGGCCGGAGGATTCGTCAACGTCAACACAGGAAATCCTCAAGACGCTAATTGTCTTCCTATCTCAAAAGAAAATGCTGACCTTGCTATGGATGCCGCTGCCTGTATTGGTTGTGGGGCCTGCGTTGCCAGCTGTAAAAATGCTTCAGCAATGCTTTTTGTTTCTGCCAAAGTCAGTCAACTTGCTCTTCTTCCACAAGGACAAGTTGAAGCTGAAGAAAGAGTTCAAAGCATGGTAAACAAGATGGATGAACTTGGTTTTGGTAACTGTACCAATGAAGCCGAGTGTGAGGCCTCTTGTCCAAAAGGAATCAATATCTCCAACATCGCAAGAATGAACAGAGATTTCCTCAAGGCTTCCATCGTTTCAAAAAGCTAATTTCAATTTCACATTGAATAAAAAGAAAGGGACCGAATGGTCCCTTTTTTATTTGATGTTTTTAAGCTTTAAACAAGATTGTTCATTACCTTGGCGACATGCCTTCCAGAGTTCTTCCGTAACCTTTTTCTCTTCACGTGAAGAGGCCGTCATATATCTGTAGTTATAACAACTCTGAAGATCATTCATCTGACAGGCCTTGATATACAATCCCTGTGCACGACCAACCTGCTTGTTCCTGGCAGAAAGATCGGCCAATTTGGTACAAGATGAAGCATGCCCGACATCACAATTTTTCTGAAGTCGTCCATCGGCCAATTCACTTTTCCCATCTTCAATTTCTTTCAAAGCAGCTTTGTGACAGGCCTCTTTATCTCCATTCTCACATTGTTCGAGATTGAATTTATACTGCTTTTCTATCAAGACATACTCACAAGAGTCTTTGAAGTTCTTGGCGCATGAAATATCGAATAGTTTCATCGCTTCTTCAACGTCTCCTTTGAAATAAGCTTCTTTCGCCATGAAATAACAACCAATGTGATGTCCTTTTTTGCAGGCCTTCGGATGGAGATCTCGAAGATCTTGTTTGGTCATCTTATTCTTATTCATCATCATGCCAATGTACTTGTAGCAGTCATCCATATTCCCACTATCACATGAAGATTTGATTTCAGATAATCGTTTGGCGGCTTTTTCAGCGAAAACCCCTGAGCTGTTGTTCTCTCCCTTGATGGCATCCATCAAACCTAGATTTACACAGGCCATGGTATCACCGTCTTTACACGCCTTTTTCAATTTTCCATTTTGATAATAAGTCAGAATAAATGTTCCAATAAAACCAAGGAGTAGAATAGAAAAACCAGTCTTCCACCATCTCCTGACAAAACCCATAAAATCAAATGGAGGCGGGATAATTTCTCTGAAAGAATCATATCGGCCACCTTCCAACATCAATCCACGGTCATCACTTCCTTGGCTTGAAAGAAAAGTCATGATCCCCTCTTTCATACTGGTTTCCAGATTTATCGATTGGAAGACAACTTCAATCGCCTCATCAACAAAACCCTTTGGAACATTGGAGTCAAATCTTACCATTCTTGAGCGCTTGAATTGCAAAGCATCTTTAACATGTTCTTCAGGATCAACCAGACCATATCGCATGGAACGACCATGTCCCCCCTCGAGATGGCGCTCACCTATAGTGACTTCAAAATGGATGATTTTGTTTTCTGTGAAGATGATGAACAGGTCACCATTTTCTCCCCGATACCAAAGAGTTTGTTCTAACTCATCGGCCTTGAGTTTTTTCGGATCAACTTCATTAATATTCATATCTTATAGTTTAAAGGCTGCTTGAGTGCAGTAAAAGCATAATTACCAATGCTACGCACAACGCCTTGAACAAGTGGAGAAAAGTAGTCAAGATTAAAGGATGCAAGTTTACTCACAAAGTATTCTCACTTTCCTTACCAAAGTTAGAAGTGAGGCCAGAAAAATCATGCGCGATGAGATGGGTCTAACCGTTCGAACCAAACGCGTACTTCACAAGGGCTACCTGTTCCCCATCAATTTTGTGATGTTTGAAAACAAGGACAAATGGGGATGGTTTGATTCCCATGGTTGGCAAATCGGACTAAACAAGGCCCTCATCTACCAGGCCAAACAGAAGGTCTGGAAAGATATATTAAGACATGAGCTTGCTCATTATTATCAGTTCATGACTACTGGTACTTTAACCGGACACGATCAGAATTTCAGATCCATATGTGAGCAATTTGGATGGGGTGAAGCAGTCTTCAAAGCAAAGTCTCATCTTGAAACGGACAATCTCAAGATTGAAGGTGACTTGAAAACAGAAGCTTTGATGAGCAAAGTACAAAAGCTTCTTTCTTTGGCCGACAGTTCTAATTCACATGAGTCGGAACTTGCTACTATCAAGGCCAATCAGTTGATCGTTAAACACAATCTTCAAAATATTGAAGCACAAGATAGTGAGGCCTGCCTGCTTCGTGTCTGTGAAGCAACTCGAAATAATTCCAAACTCCAGACAATATACGATATTTTGACCACCTTCATGGTCCAACCAGTATTTAATCATGGAAAAAAAGGAATTTATCTCGAAGTCATCGGTTCAAGAACCAATGTGAAAATAGCAGAATATGTTGCCCACTTCCTTGATGAAGAACTGGAAGTTCTTTGGAAAAAAACCAAAAAATCCAATACAGAGCTCAAAGGTGCCAAGGCCAGAAATTCCTTTTTCAAAGGAGTTTCCAAAGGCTATCTCGACCGGCATAAATCAGTTACACTTGAAACCGTTTCAGGGAAGGACTTGATTGTTCTAAACAAGCAATTGCAGACTCAAGTCAACATGGTCTATGGAAGATTGGGAACGGGAAGAACATCACAGTCAACCACTGATTCAAAATCCGAGGGCCTAGGAAGAAAGGCCGGCTCTCTCTTGAATATCAGAAGAGGTCTTAACTCTTCAGGAAGTAAAACTCACCTTCTCGGTCAATAGGAGATCACCATGCCAATGACGGCCAAGCAACTGGAAGAAGCTTTCAAAAAATCATCTAAATTCGACCAACTTCTTGGGATGTCCTTTGAAGTTGTTCAGCCGGGTGAAGTGATCTACAAAATGAAAATTACCGATAACCATCTCTCTTCACCCGATACATGCCACGGCGGAGCCATTGCCGCGATGATGGATGCTGTCCTCGGGCTTCCAGTTTTATCCCAAGCTGTAACCGAAGATAAACTTTGTGCAACAGTTGAATTCAAAATTAACTACATCAAACCTGCAAGACTTGGTGATGAGTTGATTGGAACAAATACAATCGACTTCAAAGGAAAGAGTCTTGTCGTCAGTTCAGGTCAAATTAAGAATGCCAAGACCGGAGATCTTCTTGCCAAAGGACTTGGAACATTCAATCTTTATCCTGCTGAAAAAGTGGCCAATTTTCTTGGCACTGAAAATGACGTCGATCACGAATAACTAACTGAAATAACTGTTCTCACACCTTTTTAGTCAAGCTTTTCAAGAGTTTGACCGATACTCATAGGAGGAGTGAGAATTTGAAAACAGTGTTGAAGCGAAAGACGTGGTTGTTCCTGTGTCTCATCGTGATCGTTCCTATTCAAGTTTTGGTTGCAAAACCTACAGGTTGGATTGACCTGGGTCGCGCCAAAGTATCCTTTGATCTTCCAAAATCCTGGAAAACATTTGAAAAAGTCATGGGCCTTAGGCTCTTAATTGCTAGCCCAATGAAAAATGGAACGAGAATCACCGTAAGCATCACCCCTTCAGATATCAAAGATTTTGGTTTCAAGGATACTGACTTCAGTAGAAATGAAAATGCATACAAAGAAGATGCCATCAAATGGTTATCCTCTAAGAAAGGTGAGGCCAAAGAATTTTTTCCGTATAAAAAGGAAGAATGGTCAAAAGAGACAGTTGCTCATGTTTTCGGATGGAAATATGACTTGGGTGGAATCACTTTTGTAGAAAATTCCATGTATGTTCTCTGTAACAAACAGCTCTTTCATATCAAAAGTATGTACAAAGAGGATTTTGATAAAAAAGATGCTCCAAAAATAAAACAAATGTTAAAGACCTTCAGATGCCAACCAGGAGCTAATTTATGAAAAGCTTGATGGTATGGCTCTTAACATTTTCTCTGTTTGCAACAAGTTTGGTTATTCCTACAAGTAGTTCATTTGCATTAGATGCAGATGAGCTGTCTATTTTACTTGAAGATCCAGAACTAACTGAAGGTGATCGAGCCTATCTTGAGGCCATGATCGTCATGATCCCAAGATGTAAAAATGAGAAAAACCACTGGACTGATGAAGTCATCAAAAATCCTCTGACTGATGAAGAGTTCAATTGTTCAGAGCTAAGAATGGTTGAATTTGATCTCCTCATGGAAAGAGATGAAAACATGAGTGAGGAGACAGCTTTAAGTTGTGCATCGAGAGGACTAGATGCTCAAGGTAAAATGAATTTTGCTAAAAATCTCCAAGAGCTCAAAATGCTCGAAACACCTTTAGAAGATATTTTTGGCTGTCCTGGCAAAGAACAAACTGGAATGTCATGTGTAGCCGATCTCGCCTGTAATGCATTTAATACAGTTGTAGATAGAGTTACATATGGAGCAGCGACATATATCGCCGAGAAACTTGCTGGAAAGAAAAAAGTTTGCCCAGGTAGTACCACTGAAACGGACTGTTTCCATGAGTTTGTATGGGGTGTTGTCAAAAACGTTCTGACCAATGGTGAAGCTCTACTTACTTTAGGTAAGATGGCCCTCGACAAAATCAAAGATGGATTTTCCTATATTGGAAGATTGATTACTGGAGATAATGGCGATGAAAGTTTAGAAAGATCTTCCAGGGAGCAGCATCATGAAGGTCAACAACTCGATGATGAAGGCATTGAAAAATGGCAAAACGAAACAGAAAGCACGATAGGTGAAAAAATCAAGCTTTTCTTTAATTCTTTTACAGACACTTTGAATGAAGGGATTAAAGAAAATTTTGGTTGTGCGAAATGGACAGAAAGCCGTTATGCACCTCTATATGGCGAAGAAAAGAGTTGTGAAGAACCAGTTCTAAGTTGGAAATGTGCCACTTGTGGACAGCTTTTGAACATGACTTGTGGAATTGCAGGTTTTGTTGGAGGTGAAGTTGTCACAGCTTATCTCACAGGTGCATCTCTAGCTGCAGTTAAAGCTGGGGTAAGAGCTGCTGGAGCAACAAAGATAGGTACCCAAATTTTTAATAGTGCCAAAACATTCAGATCAACTTCATTCATGCAAAAAACAGCTGCCTACGCTAGTAAAGGAGCTGTACCGTTTAGATGGACAGGTCAAAAATTTGTAGGCGTCATGAGACTTTCTGGTCAAAAAGGAATGGGAGTCTATAGAGCTGGTAAGCAATGGGTATTGAAAGTTGGTGATAGCATCCCTCTGAAGATTTCAGCGAAAGGAAAGGCCCGTTTACTTGAATTGATGGCAAAAGGTAAAGGCATGGTGAAAAAGCCTTTCTCCAGCTATATGAATGCCATGGAGCGCTCATTTGCAGCGGGTTACCATCTAGATGACGGTGTTAAATACCTTTTAAAAGCGAGAACCGGACATACGGCCAGAACTAGTAGTGAAATTTTTAGATATTCAACCAATTCTCAAAAGTTCAACGGATTAAAGAGTCAGTTTATCAAAAACGAAGATGAATATATCCGTTTACTGAAAGAATATAAAGAAAGTTTGAGTTTTAAGAATGTAAAGAATCTTGGACCAAATAGGGCCGCACAAGTTGCCGGTGAAAAACTCAGACGTCTCAAAGAAATTGATAACATGAATCTTAAACTCTTGGCAGATATGGGTCAGGAGAAAAAGGCCATAGAAGCAGCTCTGGCCAGTAGTAAAGTCGAACAAACGACTGCTGTTACTTCTGTAAGACTGACGACCAACACATCGACAAGAGTGACAGGAAGCAATACTGTTGTGAGATCTACATCACAAACAAGTGTTAAGACCAACAAAGTTGTTCCGAAAGTTGTCGACAATACAATAGATGCGACAAGAGCATCCAATGCAGCAACCAGTAAATACCCGACTCTTTTCAAGAAGGGTGATCAGGTAGATCTGGCGTACAAATCAGGCAAACACAGTAGAACTGTTGAGATCATCGAAGATAATCCTCTGACACTTAAGATCAGGGAAGTTGGAGCTCCAGCAGGAAAAACGAGTATCATTCATAAGAGACATCTTAATTTTGATAAAATGAAAGGCTATAGAAATAGCGAGCTAGTTTCTGATGCCGTAGATATTCCATTTTTACCAAATCAAGCTGTAATGAATAATACAGATCGTCTCGTTGCTCGTAATGATATTGTTCAACTCACCTATAACAATCCTGCACACGGTATTAATGGAACTATTACAGGAAGAGTCATTAAAGAATCAGATGGTATGATTTGGGTTAAGAATGCATCTAATCCAAACGGAAGAAGAATTGCCAAGGCAGACTTGAATCTTGCCAAAACTAGAAACTTTTTTGATACCAGACATCTTAATGCGACCAGAAATTTAAAAAATGGCGACACCATTACTTTCAATGTAAATGGAAAACCGATAAATGGGACTATCGATGCTGTGAATAGAAAATCACTCAGGGTAAAGCTGAGCGATGGAACCTTTAAGCGTTTTGATATGAAAAATATCGAGATGGGATCTATCAAGTCCCCTTCTATCGACCTCGCTACAGGGTCAAGAATTGTAACAGATGTTACAACGGGACTCCCTACAGCAGGACGTGTCGTTACAAATGAAACGGTAGTAAAAAGAGCTGCTGTCATCAAAGAAAAAGTTGGACCAGTTGTTAGTCAAAATGTAGATACGACCATTTCTCTTACTCAAAATGGAACAAAAATTGAACAAACAGGAAAAGTCGTCGCTGTGGGTGACGATTTCCTAAGGCTCAAAACTGGTACAACAGAGATGACGATCAAGTATGCGGACATTCTCAACATCACCGTTCCTGCCAGATTAGCGCTTGCATTTGACAATGATCAGATTACTTACACACCACTTGGAAAAACGCCACAGGGAGACACTGACTCTCCTGTCTCATATGGTATTACGGTGAATGCTGAAAAGGTTGATGATAAAATCAAATGTACTGCGGTCACAACGAAAGGATCAGATTCCTTTATCCCTGCAGATTCAAAAGACGGCGAAGTTGTTAAGTGGTCAGGTCAAAGTCAGTGTGCTGACAATACACTCGAATGTGTTATCCCTTACA